>JANYBE010000329.1 GCA_025360945.1 Rhizobacter sp.
ACCAACCGCGCGCGCGGCATCGCCGATCCGCTGTCGCGCATGCAAGTCGAGCAGCTCGACCGCAATTGCGACGAATTCGGAATCAATCAGTTCAGGCTCAACGACCATCGCCAGGGCATCATTCACGTGATCGGCCCCGAGCAAGGAGCCACCCTGCCTGGCATGACCGTCGTTGCAGGCGATTCGCACACTTGCACGCACGGCGCCTTCGCGGCACTCGCCTTTGGCGTGGGCACATCCGAAGTCGAGCACGTGCTGGCCACTCAATGCCTGTCGATGGCGCGCATGAAGCCGATGCGCGTCGAGGTCACCGGCTCGCTGCCCTCCGGTGTGACGGCCAAGGATCTGATCCTGGAGATCATCCGCCGACTCGGCACCGCCGGCGGCACCGGCCACGCCATCGAGTTCGCCGGCGACACGATCCGCGGCCTGTCCATGGAAGGCCGAATGACGGTCTGCAACATGGCCATCGAAGCCGGCGCCCGAGTCGGACTGGTTGCGGTCGATGAGAAGACCATCGCCTACCTGGAAGGTCGGCCGTACAGCCCGCAAGGCGCGCAATGGGACGCCGCGGTCGCCTACTGGCGCACGCTGACCAGCGACGACGGAGCGCATTTCGAGCGCATGGTCGACATCGATGCCACGTCGATTCGCCCGATGGTCAGCTGGGGAACCTCGCCGGAGATGACTGCACCTGTAGATAGCTGCGTACCCGACCCCGCATCAGAGTCCGACCCCGTCAAGCGCGCCAGCGTGGAACGCGCGCTGCAGTACATGGGACTGGTACCAGGAACGCCGATCACTCGGATTCGTCCGGACAAGGTGTTCATTGGCTCTTGCACCAACTCGCGCATCGAAGACCTGCGCAGCGCCGCGGCCGTGCTGAAGGGCAAGCACATCGCGCCGGGGATTACGCTTGCACTGGCAGTTCCTGGCTCCGGCCTGGTGAAGGCTCAGGCGGAATCGGAAGGACTGGACAAGATCTTCACAGCGGCCGGATTCGAGTGGCGCGAGCCAGGTTGTTCGATGTGCCTGGGCATGAACGACGACCGTTTGCAATCCGGCGAGCGCTGCGCCTCGACGTCGAATCGCAATTTCGAGGGTCGGCAGGGTGCGGGCGGACGGGGCCACCTCGTGAGTCCGGCCATGGCAGCGGCGGCTTCGATCGCCGGCCATTTTGTCGACGTGTCGATCGGAGCGCCGTCGTGAGCCCTTTCACCACCCTTGACGCACTGGTAGCGCCACTGGACCGGGCCAACGTTGATACCGACGCGATTCTGCCCAAGCAGTTCATGAAGTCGGTGCGCCGCACCGGGTTCGGGCCAAATCTATTCGATGAATGGCGCTATCTCGATCACGGCGAGCCAGGCCAGGACACATCGGCGCGGCCCCGCAACCCGGAGTTCGTGCTCAACCAGTCGCGCTATTCTGCGGCGAAGATCCTACTCACACGCGAGAACTTCGGCTGTGGCTCGAGCCGCGAGCACGCCCCATGGGCACTGCATGACTACGGGTTTCGCTGCCTGATTGCACCGAGCTTCGCCGATATCTTCTACGGCAACTGCTTCAAGAACGGCATGTTGCCAATCATGCTCGAGGCAGCGGACATCGATCAGCTTTTTACCGCGGCCTTCGCGATCCCGGCCTTTCGGCTTGCGATTGACCTCGCTGCACAGACGGTGAGCTGTCCGGACGGGCGAACTATTCCGTTTTCAATCGACGCCGAACGCAAACGGCGCTTGCTGCAAGGCCTGGACGACATCATGCTGACGCTGCAGTTGTCCAAAGACATTCGTGCCTACGAGGCCACCCGTCGTCTCGACGAACCTTGGCTCTTCGGTTTGAGTTACAAGGAGACGAAATGAATTCGATTGTGCACAAGGTCGAGGGCGATCTGCCGTGGTACAGCGGGCTGAACCCGCAGCACTGGCGCATCCTGACCGCCAGCTTCCTGGGCTGGGTCTTTGACGGATACGAGTCGTACGCGCTGTTCATCGTGATGCCCTTCGTGCTGAACTCGATGCTCACGCCCGACCAGCTCACGAACCGCGCACTGTGGGCCGGCATTGCGATCAGTATCACGCTTCTCGGCTGGGGCATCGGCGGCCTTGTCGGCGGCGTGCTCGCTGACTACATCGGGCGCAAGCGCATGATGATTCTGTCGGTCTTGTTCTACGCGATATTCACTGGGATGACCGCGTTCGCGACGAACTTCTGGGCGTTCTGCTTCTTGCGCTTCATCACCGGGATCGCGATGGGCAGCGAGTGGAGCACGGGCGTCGCGCTGCTTGCAGAAACGTGGCCTAACAAGGCGCGACCGAAAGGCGCGGGCTTCCTGCAGTCGGGATTCGGCTTCGGCACGCTGATCGCGGCGCTCGTGTGGCTGGTGTTGAGCCAGACCCAGCCGCTCGGCGCGAACACCTGGCGCCTCGTGTTTCTGGTCGGTGCGTTGCCGGCATTCTTCTGTCTCTACATCCGGCGCGCCGTGGGTGAATCGGAAAAGTGGCTCGAAGCCGTGCGCAAGCAGCGCTGGGCCGCGACCGAAAAAGGGAGCGGTGCCGCTGCCGCCACGGCCAAGCGGCCCTTCACGCTGACTGAAATCTTCCGTGAGCCCGAAAGCCGCAAGCGCACCCTGCTGGCTTTCCTGTTGTCGCTGACGACCACAGTCGGCTGGTGGGCAATTTCGAGCTGGCTGCCGGAATACGCCGCGCAGATGGCCAAGGCATCTGGCATCGTCAATCCCGGCCAATGGGCACTGCGGGCGGCGCTTTTGTACACCGGCGGCGCCGTCGTTGCGTATTTGCTGTCAGGGTTCCTCGCGGATGCGCTCGGCCGTCGCGTCTTCTTGTTCCTGACCTACTTGGGTGCACTCGTCACAACGGTGATCACCTACCAGTGGACGAGTACGCTCGATGGGCTGTTGATTTCGGCGTTCGTCAACGGCTTCTTCACGCTCGGCTGCGCCTACTCCTGGATGGCGATCTATCCGGTCGAACTGTTCACTTCGAGTGTGCGGGCGACGGCTGCGGCCTTCATCTTCAACGCATCGCGAATGATCGCGTGGATCTTCCCGATCCTGGCCGGCTCCATGATTCACACCTTCGGCAGTATTCCGCGAGCCGCGCTGACTCTGGGGTCGATTTATCTCATCGGACTGATCGTGCCGTGGTTCATGCCGGAGACCCGTGGCGAGCCGTTGCCCGAATGACAGCAGCCGAATCGCCAGCTCCAAAACCTCGGCGAGTTGGCGGCTGACGAATTGACAAGAAGCCACGATCGGAATTGAATGCGAAGGTCCGAACATTTTGCAAACGCAATTCCTGCGCGGTTCATCGGCGTCCGGAGCTGTCTCCACCACCGGATCCGCGCCGGAGACTGGATCGATGTCCCAGCCAACCGGAAACTGATGAACTTTGTTGGCGCACGCGCTCTGTGCCTCGGTCCGGTGGCCGACCGCATCGTTGCCCGCTGCGGCGGGCCGGCACGCTGACGCCGCCAGCGCGCCGCCGGCTTCCGCGCGCGCCTGAATCCATGTCACCCCAACTCAAGGAAACCCACCGTGAACAAGACCTACCGCATTGGGCAGATCGTGCCCAGTTCCAACACCACGATGGAGACCGAGGTGCCCGCGATGCTGCGAGCACGCGAGGCGATCCGCCCGGAGCGCTTCACGTTCCATTCGAGCCGCATGCGAATGCACAAGGTGACGAAGGAAGAGCTGGAGGCGATGAACAAAGAGAGCCTGCGCTGCGCAGCTGAACTCGCCGACGCGCGCGTCGACGTGATGAGCACCGCCTGCCTGGTCGCGATCATGTCGATGGGCCTCGGGTACCACCGCGAGACCGAGAGCGAGTTGACCGCGGTTGCACGCGCCAACAAATCGCTTGCGCCAGTCATGACTTCGGCCGGCGCGCTCGTCGAAGGGCTCAAGACCCTAGGCGCCAAGCGCATCTCGCTCATGGCTCCTTACATGAGGCCGCTGACCGACCTGGTCGTGAAGTACATCGAGCACGAAGGCATTGAGGTGATCGATTCGATCTGCTTCGAGATCCCCGACAACCTCGAAGTCGGGCTGCGCGACCCGATGCAGTTGCTCGACGACGTAAAGCGCCTGAACACGCAGGGCGCCGACGTGGTAGTGGCATCGGCGTGCGTACAGATGCAGTCGCTTCCGGCCATTCAGCGTATCGAGGACATGCTTGGCATTCGGACCGTATCGACTGCGGTATGCACGGTGCGTCGCATGCTGGACCACCTCGAGCTCGAACCGGTGTCGCCCAACGCGGGTGCGCTGCTGGCGGTCCGATAGGGTCGATCCGCACGTGGCAGGCGCCGCCGCCGTCACACGAAATGATCGTCTCTTTTCCAGCGCCCGGCGTCAAGCTCACGCTGCGCTCCTACGACCCCACGGTGCTCAAGCTGCTGCTCGACGGCGTCGAGCGCACCGCCAAGGCCAGCGCCGCGATGGCCAATGCACCTGCACCGACGATCACCTTCCCGCACGGCACCGAGGCGGTCCGCAACGATGGTGCGCTCTCCGCACGGATGTCGACGGTCATGAAGCAGGTGCTCGGCAGCAAGGCGAGCTTCTATCCTGCGAGCGCACCGGGAGGGACGGCGAGCGAGGATTTTTCGGAATACATCGAGGCCGGCGTGCCCTCGTGTTCTTTGTGGTCGGCGGCGACGATCCGGCGATGCTCGCGCAGTACAAGGCGGAGAACAAACCCGTGCCGGTGAATCACTCGCCGTATTTTGCGCCGGTGCCCGAACCGAGCATTCGAACGGGCGTGGAAGTGCTGACGCTGGCGGTGTTGTCAGTCGCCGGGACGCACTAGCATTCGGGCCGATACGCTCACACTCCCCTCGCACTGCCGCTTCGAGAAGGCTCTGTCGCAATAAGCGGACTAGCGACAATAGAGGCAATGCATTCAAGTCCAGATCCAGTTCATGAACGGGGCCCTTCGCCGAGTCGTCAAGCGCTTGCACTACCCGATCGAGATCATGCTGATCTGCGTGCGTTGGTACGCGGCTTACCCGCTGAGCCTGCGCCACATCGAAGAGATGATGGCCGAGCGGGGTGTGGAGGTCGACCACGCGACCATTCACCGCTGGGCGATGAAGATCCTGCCGGTTCTGGCCAAGGTCTTGCGCCATCGCAAGCGCCCGGTGGGTTCGAGCTGACGCGTGGACGAGACGTACATGAGAGCGGCCAAAATTGGGGGGCAAATCTGCCGAAAAGTGAGAGCATGACAGCTCTGTCACGCTGGGTGCCTCATCATGCGAATCTCAATTCGGGCGCACATCGAGACCGACGACTCACAGTCGGTCGAGCCCATCATCGTTGGCGTCATCGAGCGCGCAGGCGATGGCGATCCCGCCTCTGGGTTGGGGCTGTTTTTGCGAGAAAGCCGAGAGCTCCTGAGACAGATTCAAGCTGTCGTCCTGGACCGGCAAGTCGACGAATTCACTCGCACTGCCGCACGCTGTCTTGCCTGCGCCAAGCCTCTTGGCATCAAGGACACGAAGTCGGCCAAGGCCGAACGGGCCGAAGCGAAGCGGGCGAAGACGGCCGCCCGCGCGGCGGCGAAGGCCGCGAAGGCGTCCACGGAGGAAGCCGGCCCGTAGCCGACTCTGCCCCGTTGCCAGATCCGTCAGTGCCGAGTCGACACCTGGAGCCGCCTCGCGCGCCGGGGTCGGCGTCTCCGATGGAACGGCCAGTCAGCCCGCCTCTTCGGCTGGGAGGCCTCGCCCGATCGCAGGCGAAGCATGCCTTCGGCCAGACGTGGGCGGCCCGCATCGCCGCGATTTCGGCAACTCCCACGGGCCATTCAAGAACCGATGCGATGGACCGCGGAGCGGCCTACCTGGCGGCCGCGTCGTCGTTCTTGGAAGCGCGCCGCGCAGCAGGCACTGAGCCGGATGCCACTGCGTGGAAGGCTTGGGACGAAGCCATGGGAGTCGCCGTCTTGGCGATTCTCGGAGGCAATGCCGACGACTTGCTGACGCGGCTGTCGCCGGCTGCGATCAGCCCGGTCGAGTCGATTGAAAGCCAGATCCTGGCCGGACACCCGGTGGAAATGACCAACCCGGCGTACGGACGGGGCGTGTTCGACGCGCGGCGCCGGGCATCAGGCGAGGGCGTGCCGTCGGCTCCGGCAAAGCCGGCTAGCCGGAAGATGCGCCCTTGAGTCGTCGAGTTCCCGCCGGCGCTTTCGA
>JANYBE010000384.1 GCA_025360945.1 Rhizobacter sp.
CGGTTCATGGTGAAGACGTACTGGGCCATGGGTGTCCTGAGGAGGTTCTGTAAAAGCGGTGAATGCGGGGCGTTCGGCGCCAACCGCGTATTGTCGCCTCTTCGTGCGTCGCTTCGCTGGCGCAGGCCAGTCGGGGCGTTAGTCGTCGCACCGGCGCCGGAGTGCGGCGGTGTCGACGGCCGGCAGGTGCCGCTCGACCAGCGCCAGCGGCTCGCCCTCGGGCGCATGAAGCCGATCAAGGCCGCGCGCGGCGGCGCCAGCAAGATCGCCTCGACATGCGACACCAGCCCTGTCGGTGCGAGCGCGACCTCAGCCGCGAACTTTCGCATGCGCTTGAACTGGAAGCGCGTGAAGTGGCGCCGATTCAAGCCGGCGAGTACGCCCGAACAGGCTTAGCAGGCCTCCAGCAGCTCGCGACACCACAACTCGCCGTCGCGGTGCAACGGTTGGCTCGCCGGCTCCGGATTGCGTTCACTGCGCCGGCTCTTCCCAAGTCTCGCCTCGGTCGAAAACAATGCGCCACGTGTTCGGCGCCTCGAGCCGCCACACCGAATTGAATCGCGCGATCGGCTTACCGGCCTGGTCGCGCACCGGGCCGCTCGAGTGCGCGAGCAAGCCGTCGGCCGTGACGACGACCTGGTCCGGCTCCCAGGAGAACGGCGCGTCCTTGGCGATGAAGAAGCGCTGCCATGACGCCGCGACTTCGGCCTTGCCGGTCAGCACCTGCTTACCGAAGAACACTGCCTGCTCAGACAGGTGGCGGGTGAACGCGACATGGTCACGCTCGGCCATGCTGCGCGCGAATGCACGTTCGGTATCGGCCACCTGACGTTGAAGCGCGGCCAGATCGGGCTGCGCCGTCGCCGCGCCGCCCATCATCAGGGCCGCGCCAAGCACCACTCGCAGTTTCGACATCGTCGTCTCCTTCTCAAGGGTCAAACATCGTTCCAGCCCGGGTCTTCGGCAGCCGCGTCCAGTGCGGGCCCCGCCGGCCGCGCCGCGTAGCGCTGCGCCAGCGCTGCGCAGACCATCAGCTGGATCTGGTGGAACACCATCACGGGCAGCACGACCGCACCCACCGCGTGGCTTGCGAACAGCACCCGCGCCATCGGGATGCCGCTGGCCAGACTCTTCTTCGAGCCGCAGAACACGATTGCGATCTCGTCCTCGCGGCTGAACCCGAGCCGGCGCGCGAGCAGCGTCGTGATCAGCAGCGCCAGCACAAGCAGAAGCACGCACACGACCACCAGGCCGAGAAGCGCGTTGCCGGGGATCTGACGCCACAGGCCCTCAACCACCGCTTCGCTGAATGCGGTGTAGACCACCAGCAGCACCGAGCTGCGGTCGATCACACCCAGGGTGACGCGGTGGCGTTCGATCCAGCCGCCGCTCCAGCGCCGCGCGAACTGCCCTGCTGCAAACGGCAGCAGCAGCTGAAGCACGACGGCCTCGACTGCCGCCAGCGACGCCGATGCGCCGTGTCGCGACAGCAGCAGTCCGATCAGGAGCGGCGACACGACGATGCCGAACAGGCTCGACGCCGATGCGCTGCACACCGCGGCCGGCACATTGCCGCGCGCCATCGACGTGAACGCGATCGACGACTGCATGGTGGCCGGCAGGGTGCACATGAACAGCACACCGACGTAAAGCTCGGGCGTGACCAGCGGCGACAGCAGCGGGCGCAGCGCGAAGCCGAGGAGCGGGAACATGGCGAACGTGCACGCGAACACCAGCAGATGCAGCCGCCAGTGCGTGAGCGCGCCGATGATGGCCTCGCGCGAGAGCTTGGCGCCGTGCATGAAGAACAGCAGCGCGATCGATGCGGTCGTGAGCGCGTGCAACGCATCTGCCCAGACCCCGCGGCACGGCAGCACGGTGGCCACGGTCACGACGGCGATCAGCAGCAGCGTGAAAGAGTCCGGCAGGAAGCGAAAACGGGGCATGGCGCGGCGAGGGCGTCGTCGGGAGGCTGGTGCAGCTTATAGCAGGGAGCGTGCATAGAATCTTCAGCTCCCACCGATGAACAACGACGCAAAACCTCCCCCCCCTAGTGCTTCCCCCCGCCTTGGCGCGCGGCTCGGCCCGTGGGAACTGCGCGAGCTGATCGGCAGCGGCGGTATGGGCGAGGTGTGGGCCGCGACCCGCAGCGACGGCCTGTACGCCGGACGCGCGGCGGTCAAGATGCTGCTTGTCACGGAGCGCGATCCGGCGCTGGCTGCGATGATCGACGCCCGCTTCGCCCACGAAGGCGAGCTGCTCGCGCGGCTCACCCACCCGCACATCGCGCAGTTGCTGGACGCCGGGCTCGCGGGCGAAGGCGCGCGCTACCTCGTCCTCGAATACGTGCCCGGCCTGCGCATCGACCACTGGTGCGACGCGCGCAAGATTGATCTGCGCGCGCGCCTGGCGCTGCTGCTGCAGGTCTGCGACGCGGTCGCGTTCGCACACGCGAACCTGATCGTGCACCGCGACCTCAAGCCCGCGAACATCTTGGTCACCAACGCCGGTCACGTGAAGCTGCTCGACTTCGGCGTCGCCAAACTGCTGGCAGACACGCCCGAAGCGGCCGAGCTCACGCGCTTGGGCGCGGCCGGCCTGACGCCCGAATACGCGGCGCCCGAGCAGATCAACGGCCAGGCCGTAACGGTGGCGACCGATGTGTACGCGCTGGGCGTGTTGATGTTCGTGCTGCTATCGGGCCAGCGACCCTATGGCGTACCCGGCGCGACCGCAATACAGCTCGCGCGTGCGATCGTCGAAACCGAGCCGCGGCGACTGAGTGCCGACCTGGTCGCGCCGATCGCGGCCGGCGACAGCGCCGAAGTCGCCGCGGCGCGTGCGACTTCGCCGCAGCGTTTGCGCCAGCAACTGCGCGGCGAACTCGAGCACATCGCCGCGAAGGCCTTGCGCAAGCGCCCGGGCGAGCGCTATGCATCGGTTCAGGCGTTCGCTGACGACATCGGCCGCTTCCTGCGCAACGAGTCGGTGAGCGCGCAGGCACCTACCTTGGCCTACCTGTCGGCCAAGTTCGTGCAGCGTCACAAGGTCGGCGTGGCCGGCGGTGTCCTGGTCACGCTGGCCGTCGTCGCCGGTGTCGCCGCGACGCTGTGGCAGGCAAGCAAGGCGCGCGAACAGGCCGCACTGGCGCGCACCGAAGCGGCGAACGCCAACGCGATCAAGGATTACCTGCTGGGCGTGTTTAACGCCACCGGTGTCGGCGACGGAAAGACGACCCAGGACACGACGGCGCGCGAGCTGCTCCAGCAGGGCGGCAAGCGTTTGCTGGGCGACACGCAGCTCACGCCCGCGGTACGCCTGGAGTTGCTGACCACGATCAGTGGCCTGCAGAACAACCTCGGCCTAATCGACTCGGCCGAACCGCTGGAGCGCCAGGCGCTGATGCTGGCGCGCGAGACTTTTGGCGCGAAGAGCGAAAAGTACGCGGACGCACTGGTATCGCGTGCGCTGTCGCTGTACCAGCTCGGCAAGGCGGACGAGTCCGACGCACTCGCCACGGAGGCGATCGCGATCATCGAAAGCGCGGGGCTGCATGCGGGCGAGAGCTACCCGATCGCGCTCTACCGATTGGGCGCGAACGCGGTGCAGGCCGGCAAATTGCCGCAGGGCATCGACTTCCTAAAGCGCTCAGTGTCCGCCTTTGAGGCGTATCAGCCGCGTCACGCGATGCGCTCGATCGCGCACCGCTGGCTCGGCAACGCCTACAGCCAGCTCGACGAGTTCCCGGCCGCAGAGCGCGAGCTGCGTCGCTCGGTGACGCTTAGCACCGAACAGGTTCAGCTGCGCGACTTCGGCGTCGGCGCAGGCCACTACGGCCTGGGCCAGGCTTATCTGCGGGCCGGCCGCTTCGACGAGGCCGAAGCCGAGTTGCAGCAGGCGCTGGACATCTTCAACTCGACGATGGGCGTGCGCCATCGGCTTGGCGCGCTGGTGCGCGGCGAACTGGCGATGGCCCAACACCAACTGGGGCGCAGCGACGCGGCGCGGGCCACGCTGCAGGCAGCACTCGACATCGCAGGCAGCGATGCGTCGCGCCAGGTCGGCAATGCGATGGATCGCATCAATCTGGCGTTCGCGCGTACCGCGCTCGACGACGGCCGCGCCGACGAGGCGCTGACGCGCATGCACGTCGCGACGGAGCGCTGGCAGGCCCAAGGCGGCGCAGCCTGGGCGATGACGCTGCTCGATCAGGCCGAGGCCGAATCGCAGCTCGGTCAGCACGACGCCGCGCTTGCCGACATACGGCTCGCGATACCGCCGATCGACGAGCAGCTCGGTGCCGGTTCGCTGTCGGCGCGCCAAGCGCGCGTCGTGCTCGGTGAGATGCTCGAGAACCGGGGCGGCGCGGCCGATGAGGCGCGTGTCGCCTACGCGGCCGCGCTCGCGACCACCAACGATAAGCCCGCGGCCGCGTCGCCCACGCGCGGCTGGCTGCGCGCCCGCGCCACGCTGGGTCTGGCCCGCCTGGCGCTGGCCAACGACCCGGCCCAGGCGCTGCGACTCGCGCGCGAAGCCCGGGCCCAGATCCAGGCCCCGGGCACCAGCCTGCGCGAGCGCAAGCTCATCGAACAAGCCCACGCCCTCGAGGCCAAGGCCCGCGCAGGTTAGAAAGCGGCACCCCTCGGTCTACGGGCACTTCGACCGATCCCCAAGGGGAATGCGAGCCGGCTTGGGGCGGCTCAGCGCTCGACCCGGTACAATGCATCAACAGCCCGGTCATCAGTCACCGCGCTGAGGTCACTTCTGACCGAGTTCTTGCACAGCTTCTGGCGCCGCATCGGGCTCACCGCACACCTCTTCCGCCTGCGACTGACGCTTTTAATCCAAAGCGACAGGCCGAACTCCTCCCGTTTGGAATCCCATGTCATTTGACGATCTCGGCCTCGCCGAGCCCTTGCTGCGTGCCGTTCACGAATACGGCTACACCACGCCCACGCCGATCCAGGCACAGGCCATTCCTACCGTTCTCTCGGGCGCCGACCTGATGGGTGGCGCACAGACCGGCACCGGCAAGACCGCCGGCTTCACGCTGCCGATGCTGCACCGCCTGATGGCCAAACCGGCCGTGCGCGATGCGAAAGGCAAGCTGCCGATCCGTGCGCTGATCCTCACCCCCACCCGCGAACTCGCCGCACAGGTCGAAGAAAGCGTTCGCACCTACGGCAAGCACAGCAAGCTCACCAGCATGGTGATGTTCGGCGGCGTCGGCATGCAGCCGCAGATCGACAAGCTGCGCCGCGGCGTCGACATCCTCGTCGCCACGCCGGGGCGGCTGCTCGACCACCACAGCCAGCGCACGCTCGACCTCTCGCACGTCGAGATCTTCGTCCTCGACGAAGCCGATCGCATGCTCGACATGGGCTTTCTGCCCGACATCAAGAAAGTGCTCGCGATCGTGCCGGCGAAGAAGCAGAGCCTGCTCTTCTCGGCCACCTTCAGCGACGAGATCAAGGCATTGGCCGATCGGCTGCTGAACAAGCCGCAGGTCATCGAGGTCGAGCGCCGCAACAGCACGGTCGAGGCGATCTCGCAAAAGATCCATCCGGTCGACCGTGATCGCAAGAAGGAACTGCTGGCCCATCTCATCAAGAGCCAAGATTGGCATCAGGTGCTGGTGTTCTGCCGCATGAAGCACGGCGCGAACCGGCTCACTGATTTTCTCAACGACCAGAAGATCACCGCGATGGCGATTCACGGCAACAAGAGTCAGACCGCGCGCACCAAGGCGTTGGCCGAGTTCAAGAAGGGCGACCTGCAGGTGCTCGTGGCCACCGACATCGCGGCACGCGGCATCGACATTGACCAGCTACCGCATGTGGTCAACTTCGAACTGCCAAACGTCCCGGAAGACTACGTCCACCGCATCGGCCGCACCGGCCGTGCCGGCGCGCAGGGCGAAGCCATTTCGCTGGTGTGCGTCGACGAGGAAGGCTTCATGCGCGAGATTGAAAAACTCATCAAGCGCAGCGTGGCACGCGAGGTCGTGCCCGGCTTCGCGCCGGACCCCAAAGCGGTCGCTCAGCCGATCCAGACCGGCCGCCAGACGCTCAACGGCGGGCTGCGCTCGGGCGGAGGCGGTCGCGGCGGCGCGGGCGCACCGGCTGCCGGCCGCGGCCCGCGGGGCGGTGGATCAGGCGGCGGGTTCGGCGGCGGGTTCGGCGGCGGCAACCGCGGCGGCGGGCGCAGCCGCTGATCGACCCCGGCGAGCAGATCGAGCCCCAATGGGGCTCGATTGCATTTGGACGCGCCTCGTCACACTGAAGCGTTCAAGCCGCTTCTAGAGTCGGGCCATGAACGCTTCTCTCGATCGCTTCGACCTCCACACCCGATGGAACACCGCCTGGTCGGGCGGCGACATCGTGGTGTTGCGCAACGACGCTGAGGTGGACCGCATCCATGCACAGGACATCCTGCGCATCGTCTTCGTGCAATCGAGCGAAAACGCCAGCGCAGGTGACCTGGTGTTTGCGCTCGTCGAACTGACCGACGAATTCATCGTGTTTCCCGCCGAAACCGGCCTGGCCGGCCGGGTGCATTTCGAGCGCCAGGCATTTTGGGCCGCCAAGGCTTGCGTCTACTGGAGCGACCTGCTGACGGCACAGCTGCCGGCGCACTACCTTGCTCGACGCGGATTTGGTTTGGCTCGGCGCGCGCCTTGCTATCGGCGCATTGCGCATGCAGAGTTCACGCCTTGGCTCGACCACTGGCTGATCGAGGGCCCTCAAAGCTGGGACGAGCGACGTTGGCAGCGCATCGAGCATTCACGACCCTTCGCGCGCATCGACACACACGCCGACACAAGACCCGGGTCGTTTTCACCGTGGTCGGGCGATCCTTCGCGATAGGTCAAATGGTGTTCGAGACGCCGGACGGTGCTGCGCAAGCCGGACCCAAATGAAACGACCCGGCCGAAGCCGGGTCGTCATTGCGCTCGGTGCGATCAGGCAGCGGGCTTGGCTGCAGCCTTCTTGGCCTTCGCCTTGGCGGTCCTCTTATGCATCGGCTTCTTCTCGACCTTCGCCGTCGCGGCAGCGTCCACATTCGCCGCAGCGGGAGCCTCGACCTTCACCGGCACCGCTGCGACGGATTTGGTCGCCGGCATGGCCTGCGATTTTGCCGGCATTGCCGGTGTGGCGGGCACGGCGGCGGGCGCTGCGGTCTGGGCTTGAACGGCCAGCACGAACGTGGAAGCGACGAGTGCAGCGATCAGTTTCTTCATTCGGAACTCCTGATTGAGGGTTGGTGAGCAACAGGCTCGCCGGTACAACGTCGAGGTCGATGCCGGAGTTGACGTCGCACGGAGCCGTCAGCGGGCCGTCAACGCGTTCAAAGTGCGCCGCACGGTTCAACCTGGTTTCAATCAAATCGACCCACGCGCAGCCACTTGGTTGCGACCCATTTCTCGCCTTCGAGCACCGGTGCGCCGCCATGTAGGGTGCGCGTGGTCGGGTGCGGCCGGTCATAGCTGAAGAACACCGCGTGGCCCTTGAGCGGCGCGATCTCGAGGCCAACATCCGGGAACGTCGTGGCGCCACCGCGCGTCGGTGTGTTCAGGTAAGTCACGATGGTTGCCACCCGTTGGCCACCGCGTTTAAGGATCGACGGCGTGCCCGGCTGGACCGGGTCGAAGTAATCGTAATGCGGCTTGTACTCGGCGCCGGGCCGGTAGCGCAGAACCTGCAAGCCTTCGCCGTTCTCGAGGGGCCACTGCACCAATGCCGCGAGACGGGCCTCGAGTCGTTCGCAAACGAGATGCTCGCCGCGCGAGAAGAACATGCCGTCGCTGGTGCGCGCCGCGTTGACTTCGCTGTCGCCGGTGCTCGTATCCACCGTGTGCGACCGCGCCAGGCGCTGATCCGCCAGTTCGACCATCTCATCGCACTCCTCGTCCGCGAGGAGGTTGCCGAACACCACCACGCGCGGCTCGCGCATCGACATGAGGATGCTCACCTCGCGGTCATGCGCCCACACCCGCGGCGAGGAGCCCGCCAACAAAAGCTCGGGCACGCGGTTGGGCGGGGACAAGCCTGGCCCCTGCGCGTGCTCCTCGACCATGCCGCTGAGCACGGTTTCAAGGGCTTCGAGCGCGATGTCTTCGCGCCAGCCGCTGGACTTCATCGCTTCGAGCACGGCTTCGGGGCGGTGCCCGGCGCGCGCCTGCTCGACGATCCAGTCACACAAGGCCGGGGTGATTTGCTGGTTGCTCATGGAGGACTCACTGGGGCGCGTCGCCGAAACACCAGGCGGTCGGGTTCGCTGGCAGCGCCGTCAAAAGCATAACCCTCCACCGCAAAGTCTCGCAGCGCCTTCGGGCTGAGCGCGCGCTGCTGCACTGCGTAGCGCACCATGAGGCCGCGCGCCCGCTTGGCGTGGAAGCTGATGATTCGGAAGCGCCCGCGGTTCCAGTCTTCGAACACACACTCGACCACGCGCATGCCCAGGTGCATGCGGTCGACGGCGCGGAAGTACTCCTGCGACGCCAGGTTGACGACCACCGGCGCCGCATCGGCACCCAGGCGCGAGCGAAGGTAGCCGCTGAGCGTTTGCCCCCAGAAGGCGTAGAGATCCCGGCCACGGGCGGTGGGCAAGCGGGTGCCCATTTCCAGGCGATAGGCTTGCAGCCGGTCGAGCGGTCGAAGCGCACCGTACAGGCCGCTCAGGATGACGACGTGTTGCTGTGCCCATTCGAGCGCGTCTGCATCAAGGCTGTTGGCGTCGAGTCCTTCGTAGACATCGCCGTTGAAGGCGAACAGCGCGGGTTTGCTGTTGCGGGCCGTGAAGCGCGGTCGCCAGGCGGCGTAGCGCTCGACGTTGAGCGAGGCGAGCGTGTCGCTCAGGTTCATCAGCGCGGCGATGTCGTCGCGGCCGTAGCGGCGCAACACGTGGATCAGCGTCGTCGCCTCTGCGACAAAGTGCGGACGGGTGGCGGCCACGTCCGGCGCTGGCGTTTCGTGATTCAGGGTCTTGGCGGG
>JANYBE010000171.1 GCA_025360945.1 Rhizobacter sp.
CGGGCGGGCATCGAAGATTTTCGGTGGCACGATCTTCGGCACACCTGGGCCAGCTGGCACGTGCAAGGTGGCACGCCCTTGTTCGTCTTGCAGGAGATGGGGGGCTGGGCGAGTGTGGAGATGGTGAGGCGGTACGCGCACCTTGCCGCGGATCATCTGGCGCCCTATGCAGAGCGATTGGGCGGGCTGCGTGACGGGGAGTTGGCCATTCATGGCACAAATCCGTCACAGGCCGTCGAGAGGAAAGAAAAAAGCACCTGAGTCTTGCGACCCAAGTGCTTGATTCATTTAGAGTTTTCTGGCTCCCCGACCTGGGCTCGAACCAGGGACCTACGGATTAACAGTCCGGCGCTCTACCAACTGAGCTATCGAGGAATAGCCTCGCATTATAGCTGGCTTTCTCTGCGCCCTCAGAGGTCGACCTGCACCGCCAGCCGCAGCGAGCGCGGCGCCAGCGGGTACAGATAGACGTGACTGAACTCGTAGGGCGATTCGCGCCAAGCGCGCTTGTCGAAGAGGTTGTCGATGCCTGCGCGCCATGTCGTCATCGTTCCCGCCACCTTGGTCGCGTAACGCAGTGCGGCATCGACGCGGGTGACGCCGGGGATCGTTGCGCTGTTATCGGGCAGCACCATGCGCCGGCTCTCGTAGCTTAGCTTCGTTTGCAGATTCAGCCCCGGCACCGAGGCCACGTCGTACGATGCCTGCAGCCGCAGCGTGCGGGCCGGCACGTTGGTTGGCTCCATGCCGTCGATGGCCGCGAGTGCGCTGCCCTCGACGCGTGCGTGCAGCCATTGCGCGCCACCAAGCAACGCCCATGCGCCTCGGGTCCACGCCAGGTTCGCCTCGACGCCGCGGTGATGCGCGGTGCCGTCGAGCTGAGTGGTGCAGCTGGCGTCGACGTCGCAGGTGCCAAAATCCTGTGTCCGGGGGCGTTGGATGTCGAAGGCCGCGAGGTTCCAGTCGAGCGCTTCACTGGCACCCTTCAGACCGATCTCGGCCTGTCGGCTCATCGTCGTGAAGATCTCGTTGGCGTTGACGTAGCGTGTGCGATTGGGCACGATGTTCGATTCGACACCCTTGCCCCAACTGGCATAGACCAGCTGATCGCGCGCGAAGGTGTAGCTTGCGCCGAGCCAGGGCGTGGTGAACGACTGCGCGAACGGCAGGGCAGGGGTCGAGCCATCGGTGCGCACGCTTTCGCGCTGCAAGTGGGTGTGACGCAGCCCCAGCCAGACTGTCAGGCGCTCGGTCACCGCGATGGCATCGCGAAGGAAGAGTTCGGTGGAACGCTCGGTGAGGTTGGTGTTTGGTATGGTGCCCAGCGGCGGCAACGTCGGGATGATTGTGAGGCCGTCCACCGTGCCGGTGCCGACGATCGTGCCGTCGTCGACGCGTGGCTGCAGCCGGCTGTTGAAGCGCGATTCGAGCAGCCCGAAGCCGAGCTGGTGCGTCAACGGGCCAGTCGTCGCCTTGCCGTCGACGGCGAGCTGCAGGGCATCGGTGTCGCGGTGCTCGTTGTCGCTCTGGTAGGCGTAGTAGTCGAAGCTGCCGTCGGAGCAGTAGCGGTCGTAGTTGCCTTCCTTGGAACAACCGAACGGATAGGCCAGTCTGTCGTCGGTGCGCAGGCGTTGCGTGGCGGCATGCGCGGTGAAGCGCCAGTCGGCGCCGAGCTTTTGCTGCCAGCGCACGGACGCGGTGGTCGCGTCGAACACGACCGGCAGCGACCAGGGCTGGTTGTTCAGGCTGATGCGCGGATCGCCCGCCTGCGGCACGGTGCTGCCCAGCATGCTGAAGCCGGCCTGGCTCGGCTGCGAGCGGTGGCTGGCTTCGATCTCGGCCTCGAGTAGCTTGTCGGCGGAAATGCGCCAGTCGGCCGCGAGCGAGAACAGGTGGCGATTACCCGCGCTGTCGCGCACTATCGAATCGAGTTGCGCGGCGGCCGCGTTGAGGCGCACGCCGAAGGCCTGGTCCGGACCGAGGCGCTGGCTGATATCGAGCGCGCCCATCACGGTGCCAGGCTGGCGCCACTCGAGACTCGCCGAGCGCAGCGGCGCATCGAGCGGTCGCTTGACGA
>JANYBE010000481.1 GCA_025360945.1 Rhizobacter sp.
GCCGGCTGGCCGCCGAGGTACTCGATCGGTGCGTCGAAGAACGGGTCGGTCTGCGCCTCCAGCAGCGCGGGGAAACTGTCGAGTACGCGCAGCGAGTTGACCTGCGTCGCGGAGTCGGTAGTCATCAGGCGGATGAACTCCCAGGCCGCGACCTTGTTTGTCGCCTGCTTCGGGATCGCGTAGAACGAGCCGCCATACGAGGCGCTGATGCCACCTGGCAACACGGTCGAGCGCCACAGCCCGGTGCTGGCCGGGGCGAGCCAGTTCTTCAGGTGGCCGGTGAGCCAGCTGCCCATCATCTGCGTGGCGATGCGGCCCTGGCGCAGCCCAGTCGTCCACTCGTTGGTCCAGGCAGGAGCGCCGGCATCGAGCCCGGCGACGCGCGCGGCACGGCCGAGCTCGAACGCGCGCACGAAGCGCGGGCTTTCGACCAGCACCTTGCCTTTCGCGTCGAAGTAGATGCCGTCGCCATCGGCCAGACCGCTGCGCATCACGATGTCGCGGATGTCGGCGGCGTTGCCGAGCAGGTAGGCACCGGTCTTGGCGCGGATCTTCTTGCCGGCTTCGATGAACGACTCCCAGCTGCGCGTGAGATCGGCCTCGGTCAGGCCGGCGCGCTCGATGAGATCCTTGCGGTAGAGCAGCGTGCCCGGGCCGATGTCGGTCGGGATCGCCGCGAGCGCGCCTTTGGCGCTCATCGCCTGCGGGAAGCTGTAGCGTGCAAACCTGTCGCGCAGCGCCAGGCCGTTGTAGGGCGCGGCCGCCAGATCTTCGAGCCCGCCGGACGCGGCGAACTTGCCGATGAAACGCAAGTCAAGCGCCATCACGTCGGGCAGGCCGGAGCCGGTGGCCAGCGCGGTCGTCATCGCGGTGTGGTGGTCGGCGTATTGCAGTGAGACGATCTTCAGCGCGACGTCCGGGTGCAGCTTCGCCCAAGCCGTGCTTGCCGCCTTGGCCGCACGGTCGAGGTCGGGGAATGTCGCCACGACGACCGTGGTCTGCACGCTCTGCGCCCGCAACGGCGTTGCGGCGCAAGCGAGTGCAGAGGCGATGAAGTGGCGTCGTTGCACGGGTGGGAGATGGCACGACGGCGAGGACGCCGTCGGCCCTTCGCCTCGACTCAGAAATACACCCCAGCGTTGAAGCCGAAGGTGCGCGGCGCCAGGTACTGCGATTGCCAGACGCCGCTGAACGAGTTCTGCGCGCTGGTCTTGATTTTGCCGTCCTCGACATTGCGCACATACACGTCGGCGTACCAGTCCTTTTGCGAGGAGTAGCGCAAGCCGAGATCGGTGCGCGAGTAGGCCTTTTGGTGGTCGCCGTCGCCGAGGTTGAAGACGCTGAGCCACGTGCCTGTCTCGTAGTGCAGGCTGATGCGTGGCGTCACGGTGTCGCCGTTGCCGAGGTGGAACATGTGCTCGTATTGCACCTGCGCCGCGAACTTGGGCGCGTGCGGCATGGTGTGGCCGGTCACGTCCAGGCAGTTGTTGATGCCCGATATCGAACAGACCGGGAGCGCGTAGTCGTTGCTGCCGCCGATCAGGTGCCCGAGCTTGGTCTTGGTGTACGCCAGAGTCAGTTGCAGCCGGTCGGCTTCGGTCAGCCTGGCCGCGATTTCCGACTCGAGGCCGGAGACCTTCGCGCCGGCGGCGTTTGACGTGACGAACGAATGGCTGCCGTCGGGGTTGGTCACTGGCGCGCTGAACTGGAAGTCTTTGAAGTCCTGAAAATAGGCCGCGTTGTTGAACTTCACTGCCCCGCCCATGAACGTGCTCTTCAGGCCCAACTCGTAGTTGGTCAGAGTCTCGGCGCCGTAGGGCACGCCGCCGTCCTGCAGCCCGCCCGACTTGTAGCCGGTGGACACGCTCGCATAGCCCATCATGTCGCGCGAAATGTCGTAATTGACACGCGCAAGCCAGGTCAGCTTCTTCGCCGAGTATTCCCCATCGTTCTTGCCGGGGACGCCGAATCCGGAGCCCGCGGCGGCCGGGTCCAAGCCGATGCTGACAGGCACCTGCGGCGTGGTCGGGTCGTATGCCCAACCGTAGCCGCGGCCACCGATGTTCGCGCGCTTGTCCGAGGTGTAGCGCAGGCCGCCGGTCAGGTGCAGATCGTCGGTCGCGTTCCAGGTAAGCTGGCCGAAGCCGGCCGCCGACCTCACGGTTTCCTTGGGCTGGATGAACGAGCCCTGCCAACCGACAGTGCCCTGCTGGGTGCCGTTCATGATCGGGATGTCAAAGCGAATGCCGTTGTCTTCGGCCGCGTAGTACAGGCCGAGAATCCAGTCGATCTGCTTCTTGCCTACCGATTGCAGTGACAATTCGTGGCTGTAGTTGGTGTACTTCGACCAGTTCGTCCGGTCTTCCTGGTAGGTCGCGCCGGTGGTGAAGCTGGTCGGCACGGTGGCGCCGCCGTCCTGGTCGAAGGTGCCCGAGCCGGTGAAGCGCGAGTAGCCGGCCACGTAGGCGAGGCTCAGGTCCGGGTTGATGGCGTATTCGAGCCGGCTGCGCAAGGTGTGCACGTCGCGCTTGAGCGAAGGAGCGGTGTCGATCAGCGCCGACCAAAAATTCTGGCCCGGCCGTGGGTCCTGCATCAGGTTCATGCCCGGCGTGCCGCGGTCGATGAAGTTCTCGTACGAGACATTCCAGGTCGCCTGGTTCGTCAGCTTCCACAGCAGGCTCAGGCGCGCAGCGGTCTGATCCTGCGCGTTGTACTTTTGGCCGCCCTGGGTGAACAGGTTCTGGTTGATTGGCTGGAAGGGCGGCGGAGTGGCCGAGCTGGCGGCAACGGCAGCCTGCTGGCTCGCCAGCGACGGATTCGGTGCCGACTGATACTCCACATAACCGTCATGCCGCTCATGCGCAAACGCGAAGCGAAGCGCCGCGTTGTCGCCCAGCGGCACGTTGAACGCACCGCGGGTGCCGAACCGTGCGTAGCTGCCCAGACCGAGCTCGAAGTTGCCCGACTTCTGGCCCAGCACCGGCTTGGCGGTCTGCATGTTGACGGCGCCGACGGTGGAGTTGCGGCCCCACAGCGTACCCTGTGGCCCCCGCAGCACCTCGATCGAGTCCATGTCGAACAGCAACGCGGCCGCGCCTTCGGCACGCGGCGCGTAGATGCCGTCGACGAACAGCGCAACCTCCGGGTCGGCGTACTCGGTCTTCGCGCTGTCGTTGCCGATGCCGCGCAGCGTCATCGTGATGACGCCGTGATCTCCCTGGCTCGTGGCCTGGAAGCTCGGAACCAGATTGACCACGTCCTGGATGGTCTGGACGTGGGCCTTGTCGAGATCGCTTGTGCTCAGCGAAGTGATCGCCACCGGGGTGCGCTGCAGCGGCGTGGCGCGCTTGGTCGCAGTGACCGTCACGGTCTCCAGCGCGGTGGTCGGTGTTGCCGCCGACGCCGATGCCGCCGGCGCGGGAGCCTGCACCTGCGCCTGCGCCGCACCGGCGAAGAGGGTCAGAACGGCGATGTGAATCGGGGTGCCCAGCTTGTTCAGATGGGACTTGGGTGCATGAATCCGCATGTTGTCTCCTGTGGTGATTCGGGAGCGATCTGCCGTCTGACGGCGACGCTTTGTCTTCTCAGGCGGTCGCATCATGCACACGATAGACAACGCTGTCAATTGGGATGACAACGGTGTCTATTTTCGAAGTACTATCACCGCCAGATCGACTGGAGCACCCCATGAAACCCATCCAGAGCGTCCTCATCGTCGGCGGCGGAACCGCCGGTTGGCTGACGGCCGCGTTCCTCGCACGCACGCTCGGCACTCGCTCGCCAGAAGGCGTGCGCATCACGCTGGTGGAGTCCAGCGAGATCGGCATCATCGGCGTCGGCGAGGCCACCTTCCCGTCGATCCGCGGCACCCTCGCGGCCATCGGGATCGACGAGGCACGCTTTGTTCGAGAGAGCAATGCGACCTTCAAGCAAGGCATCAAGTACGTCGACTGGGTCCGCCCACGCGGAGCGCCTGGCCCAGACCACTACTTCCATCCGTTCAGCCAGCCGAGCCAGCGTCCCGGCGGACCGGACCTGCTGCCCTACTGGCTGCTCGGCGCTGCCGGTGCCGGCACCGCGTTCGCCGACGGCGCGACGATGCAAAAGCGCATCGCCGATGCGTCGCACGCGCCGAAGCGTACGAGCGACGGCGACTTCCTTGGGCCGATGAACTACGCGTATCACTTCGACGCGGGCCGCTTCGCCGCACTTCTGGCGACGCATGCGAAGTCGCTCGGCGTTGCGCACACCGCGGCGACTGTCGACCGTGTCGAGCTCGACGCGCAGGGCGCGATCGCCGCGGTCGTGACGCGCGAAGCCGGTATGCTGAGCGCCGACCTCTACATCGACTGCACCGGCTTTCGCGCCGCGCTGATCGAGGGCGCACTCGGCTCGCCGTTGCGAGCCATGAACGACGTGCTGTTCGCCGACCGGGCGCTGGCTCTGCAGGTGCCGTACGCGCGGTCCGATGCGCCGATCGCGTCGTACACGATCGCGACCGCGCAGGAGGCGGGCTGGACCTGGGACATCGGGCT
Organism: Rhizobacter sp.; assembly: GCA_025360945.1. GTDB lineage: Bacteria > Pseudomonadota > Gammaproteobacteria > Burkholderiales > Burkholderiaceae_C > LMDS01. The sequence goes on from JANYBE010000481.1 coordinate 4,536, forward strand.
GCAGGAACGGCGTGGCGTCGGCTACGTCTACTCAAGTCAGCACACCGACGACGCGCGCGCCGAGGAGGTGCTGCGGCAACACATCGGGCCGGCAAGCGAGACGCTCAGCCCGCGCTTGCTAAAGTTGAAGGTCGGCTACCGCGAGACGCAGTGGGTGAAGAACTGCGTCTCGGTCGGCCTGTCCGGCGGGTTCATCGAGCCGCTCGAATCGTCGGGCGTCGGCCTGATCGAGACTGCCGCTTACCTGATCGGCTACCTGTTTCCGTTCAATGGCGACACGGCACCAGTGGCCAAGGTGTTCAACGACATGATGCGCCAGCGCTACCAGCGCATCTTCGACTTTGTGAAGATGCACTACTGTCTGACGCAGCGCACCGACACACCGTTCTGGATAGCCAACGCTGATCCACGCAGCGTTCCCGAGTCGCTGCGCGAGCGCCTCGCGATGTGGCGCTGTCGGCCGCCGCACCGAATGGACTTCATCACCGACGTGGAGATGTACCCGCCCTCGAGCTGGCAATATGTGCTCTACGGCATGGAATACGCGACCGAAATGACGGCGAGTCGCGCCGCGTACCCGAGGATCGAGGACGCGCGTCAGGAGTTCGCGATGATCCGCCAGGTGTCGCACCAGGCTCTCGCCGATCTGCCGACGCACCGCACGCTGGTCGAGCACATGCTCGCTCGTCAGCGCTGACACCGACTGTGGCACAGTCCGCCCGTATCGAGACGCAGGTAACTCCATGGCATTGAACATCAAGGCATCACCGCCGACCATCACTGACGTTGCCGCGAAGGCCGGCGTGTCGATCAAGACGGTCTCGCGGGTGATGAACCAGGAGGCCGGCGTTCACGCGCAGACGCGTGCCCAGGTGCTCAAGGTGGTGGCCGAGCTGAAGTACCGGCCCAAGCAGTCGGCGCGCAGCCTCGCCGGCGCGCGCTCGTTCCTGATCGGACTGCTGTACTACGACCCGAGCGCGGCCTTCGTCGGCGGCGTGCAGCAGGGCGCGACGCTGCGCTGCCGCGAGGCCGGCTATCACCTGGTCGTCGAATCGCTGCACAACGATGCGCCCGATCTTCAGCAGCAGGTCGATCGGATGGTCTCCGCGCTGCGGCCGGACGGCATGATCCTCACGCCACCGCTGTGCGATAACGCGCAGGTGTTGAAGGCCTTGCGCGAGAGCCACACGCCCTGTGTGCTGATCTCGCCGGCGCGCGACGTGAAGGGCATGGCCAGCGTGCGCATGGACGACGCCGGCGCCGCCGAGGAGATCACCAACTTGCTGATCAGCCTGGGCCACGAACGCATCGCCTTCATCAAGGGCGCGACCGACCAGGCCGCGTCCGCTCCGCGCTACCAGGGCTATCTGCGCGCTATGAAGACGCACCACCTCGCGGTCGACCCTGCACTCGTGCACCAGGGCGATTTCACCTTCGCATCTGGCGTCGAGGCGGCGCACCATCTGCTGAGCCGACGCACACGGCCGGGCGCGGTCTTCGCCAGCAATGACGACATGGCGCTGGGGGTGCTCGCGAGCGCGCAGCGCCTGGGCCTGTCGGTGCCGGGCGATCTCTCGATCGCCGGCTTCGACGATTCGAATGCAGCTGGCCTGGTATGGCCACCACTGACGACGGTGCGCCAGCCGATGTACGAGATGGCGCGTGTGGCGGTCGAGATGCTGATCGTGGCGAACCGCAGCGATGTGCCGCCGCTGACACCGCAGGGCCTGCACCGGGTTTTGGAGCACGAACTGGTGGTGCGCGGATCGACCAGCGCCCCGCCTGCAAAGTCGCCCAGGCCGGCCTCGGCTGTCAAGCGAAGACACTGACCCTGGGGGCGTCGCACGGCCGCGCGATCCACCGTCTGCGGCACCATCAATCGCTGGCGCAGATCGGTGACATGGCGCTTCAGGTTCAGGCCGTGCACTGGCGCCGGCTGGCGCAACAGGTCGTGACCCAGTTAGAACTGGAGCAGGCCGGGCAAACCATGCCGCAGATCGAGGTCAAGGAGTTGGCGCGGGTGAATGACGAGCCAAACTGCTGCGGCGAGTTCTGATGGCGAACATGGTCGGCAACGCCATCAAGTTCAGCAGAGGCGGTGGCCGCGGCCACAGCGAGATCGGCGAGTCCAGTGCCTCCGATGGGTCAAGGTCTATGTGCGCGACAACGGCGTCGGATTCGAGACCGACGCGGCACAGCGGATGTTCACGCCGTTCGTTCGACCGCAAGGACAGGGCTTCGCTGGCCATGGGATCGGCCTGAGCATCGTGCGGCGCGCCGTCGGGCGCCACGGCGATCGTGCCTGGGCCGAGAGTCGACTAGGGCAGGGATTGACATTCCGTTTCAACCTGACGGACGCGGCCGCGCAAGCGCTCGCGCAGCCCTGACGGGCCGGCGTCCGCGGCGAAGCACGGATAATCCGCGTTTTCCCTGAAAGCCACGCGCGTGATGCGCGGCGGCCGCG
>JANYBE010000482.1 GCA_025360945.1 Rhizobacter sp.
CTGAAAGCCTGAATGCCCGTCTGCGCGCGGCCGAGGATCAGCGCATGGATGTCGTGCGTGCCCTCGTAGGTGTTCACGACTTCGAGGTTGACCATGTGACGCACGATCCCGAATTCGTCCGAGATGCCGTTGCCGCCGAGCATGTCGCGCGCCATGCGGGCAATCTCGAGCGACTTGCCGCAGGAATTGCGCTTCATGATCGAGGTGATCTCGACCGCGGCAGTGCCTTCGTCCTTCATGCGCCCCAGGCGCAGGCAGCCTTGCAGGGCCATGGTGATCTCGGTCTGCATGTTGGCCAGCTTCAACTGGATCAGTTGGTTGGCGGCCAGCGGCCGGCCGAACTGCTTGCGGTCCAGCGTGTATTGGCGCGCCGCATGCCAGCAGTATTCGGCGGCACCCAGCGCGCCCCAGGCGATGCCGTAGCGCGCCGAGTTGAGGCAGGTGAACGGGCCCTTGAGGCCGCGCACATCGGGGAAGGCGTTTTCTTCAGGACAGAAAACTTCGTCCATGACGATCTCGCCGGTAATCGAGGCGCGCAGGCCCACCTTGCCGTGGATCGCCGGAGCGGAGAGTCCCTTCCAGCCCTTCTCCAGCACGAAGCCGCGAATCTGGCCGCCGTCGTCCTTGGCCCAGACGACGAACACATCGGCGATCGGGCTGTTGGTAATCCACATCTTGGAACCCGAGATGCTGTAGCCGCCATCGACCGCACGGGCGCGGGTGATCATGCTGCCGGGGTCGGAGCCGTGATTCGGTTCGGTGAGGCCGAAGCAGCCGATCAGTTCGCCCGTCGCCAGCTTCGGCAGATACTTCCTGCGCGTGGCCTCGTTGCCGAATTCGTAGATCGGCACCATGACCAGCGAGCTTTGCACGCTCATCATCGAGCGGTAGCCCGAATCGACGCGCTCGACTTCGCGGGCGACCAGCCCGTAGCAGACGTAGTTCAGCGCCGCGCCACCGTACTGCTCGGGAATGGTCGCGCCGAGGAGGCCGAGCGCACCCATCTCGCGAAAGATCGCCGGGTCGGTCGTGCCCTCGCGGAAGGCCATCGTCACGCGCGGCACGAGCTGCTGCTGGCAGTAGCTTGCAGCCGCATCGCGCACCGCGCGTTCTTCGTCGGCGAGCTGCAGGTCCAGTAGCAGCGGGTCTTCCCAGTGGAAGGTTGCTTTGGTCTTGGCCATGGTCGAAGGCTCCAGGGTGTTAATTGGTTAGTCGATCAGGTCGCAGGGATGACAGCCGTGGCCTCGATCTCGACCTTGGCACGGTCCTCGATCAGGGCACGAACCTCCACCGCGGTCATCGCGGCGTTGTAGCACCCGATGATTTCACGAAAGGCGGCGCCGATCTCGCGCCCCGCGGCGAGGTATTCGCGCTTATCGGTCACGTACCATGTCATGCGCACGATGTGCTCTGGCTTGCCGCCGGCCTCGCGCAGCACGTCGACGATGTTCTGCAATGCCTGGCGCGTCTGCGCGGCGAAGTCGTCGCTGTGGAACACGCACTGGGCGTCCCAGCCGATCATGCCAGCGATGTACACCTGGAAGCCAGTGGCCGCGACGCCGTTCGAGTAGCCCTTGGGGCGTGGCCAGCCGGTGGGGAGAAGCACTTGGGTCATGCCACGTCCTTGAGCAAGTCGCGCGCGATGATGAGTTGCTGCACCTCGGTCGCACCTTCGTAGATTCGCAGCGAGCGGATCTCGCGGTACAGCCGCTCAACCGGCTGCTCGCTCACCACCCCGAGGCCGCCGAAGATCTGCACCGCAGCATCGATGACCTGCTGCGCCCCTTCGGTCGCGGCGAGCTTGGCCATCGCGGCTTCGCGGGTGACGTTGCGGCCCTGATCGCGCTGCCAGGCGGCGCGATAGGTTAGGAGCGCCGCGCTGTCGATGGTCGTCGCCATCTGCGCGAGCTTGGCCTGCGTGAGCTGAAAGTCCGCGAGCACGCCCTTGAACATCTTGCGCGTCGTCGCGCGGTGCAAGGCCTCGTCCAGCGCACGCCGCGCAAAGCCGAGCGACGCGGCCGCCACCGAGGTGCGGAACACGTCGAGCGTGCGCATCGCGACCTTGAAGCCCTCGCCCGGCGCACCGACGCGCTGCGTCAGCGGCACGCGGCAATCGGTGAAGCGAAGCCTGGCAAGCGGGTGCGGTGCGATTACGTCTATGCGCTCGGCGATCTCCAAGCCGGGCGTGCCGGCCTCGACGATGAAGGCGGAGAGGCCGCGCGAGCCCGGCGCCTCGCCGCTGCGCGCGAAGACCACATAGAAGTCGGCAATGCCGCCGTTCGAGATCCAGGTCTTCTCGCCGTTCAGCACCGCGTGGTCGCCGTCGATGTGCGCGGCACAGGCCATCGCCGCAACGTCGGAGCCGGCATCGGGCTCCGACAACGCGAACGCGCTGATCGCGTCGCCGCGCGCGACCCGCGAGAGGTAGTTCTGCCTCTGCGCCGCCGTGCCGTCGAGGCTGATCGCGCCAGAGCCCAGGCCCTGCATCGCGAACGCGAAATCGGCCAGGCCCGAATGGCGCGCGAGCGTCTCACGAATCAGGCAGATCGCGCGCGTGTCGATCGCATCGGCTGTGCCACCATAAGCCCTTCCGCCCACGGCATGGCGAAGCCAGCCCGCGGCGCCGAGCTGCCGCACCAACGACTTGCACTGCGCATCGACATCGCTGCCGTGCGACTGACTGATGTGCTGCGCGGCCCAAGCGTCAAGCGCCTGCGCCAGCGTGCGGTGCCGCTCCTCGAAGAACGGCCAGGCGAGGTAGTTCTTGTCGCTCATCTCAATTGCCCTCGAAGCGCGGTTTGCTCTTCGCAACGAACGCGTGATAGGCGCGCGAGAAGTCTTCGGTGAGCATGCAGATCGCTTGCGCCTGCGCCTCGGCCTCAATGGCTTGGTCGATCGTCATCGCCCACTCCTGGTGCAGCATGGTCTTGGTGATGCCGTTTGCAAAGGTCGGCCCGGCGGCCAGGTCGCGCGCCAGCGCGAGCGCATCGGGCAGCACGGACTCGGGCGCGCTCAACCGGTTGTAGAAGCCCCAGCGTTCGCCTTCTTCGCCGCTCATCGCGCGGCCGGTGAACAGCAGCTCGCTTGCGCGGCCCTGGCCGATGATGCGCGGCAGGATCGCGCAGGCGCCCATGTCGCAGCCGGCAAGGCCGACGCGGTTGAAGAGGAATGCGGTCTTGCTGCGCGCCGTGCCCAGGCGCAGGTCGCAGGCCATCGCCATGATCGCGCCGGCGCCGGCGCACACGCCGTCGATCGCCGCGACGATCGGTTGCGGACAGACGCGCATCGCCTTCACCAGATCGCCAGTCATGCGTGTGAACATCAGCAGCTCGGGTGCCTTCAGCCGCACCAGCGGGCCGATGATCTCGTGCACGTCGCCACCGGAGCAGAAGTTGTCGCCTGCACCGACGAGCACGACGGCGTGCACGTCGTCTGCGTACTTCAAGCGGCCAAATAGGTCACGCATCTCGGCGTACGATTCAAAGGTCAGCGGGTTCTTGCGCTCGGGCCGGTTCAGCGTCAGCGTGGCAACGCCTTCGGCAGCCTCCCATTTGAAATGGGTCGCGCGATAGCCGGCCAGTGGTTGGCGGTTGCCCTGGGTCAGCGCTGGCTCGACCCGCGTCGTCATGTCGCTCATGCCTTATCCTCATTCGATTGATCGTTGCGCACCAGGTGCACGCGCAACGCGCCGAGCTGCGTATAGAGCTGCCGTACAGTCTTCACGTCCAGGCCGGCGAAGAGTTCAAGCACCCATTGCTCGTGCTCGTCCGCCATCGCCTCGAACGCACGCCGGCCCTTGGGCGTGAGCCGCAAAATCCAGGCGCGCCGGTCGTCCGGGCTGCCCTCGCGCACGACGAGGCCATCGCGTTCGAGTTCGTCGGTGAGACCGGTGACGTTGCCGCCGGTCACCATCAGGTAGCGCGACAGCGCGCGCATCTTCAGGCCATCTTCGTAGCGGTAGAGCTGCGCCATGTAGTCGAAGCGCGCCAGCGAGATGCCGAAACGCTCGCGCAGCCGCTTGCGGACCTCCGCCTCGATCTGCGTGGTGCTCGCGAGCAAGCGCAGCCAGAGCTTGAGCACCGCGTGGTCGCCCTTGCCGGCACGCGCCTCGTGGCCGAGCTCCTGCGCTTCGCTCAGCGCGGCGTGGGAAGCGTCGTCAAGTTTGGCCATGGTCACACGCCTTCTTCGAGGTTCGCACGCGTCGCCTGCGCGGCCAGCGCGGCGGCCGCGCGTTCGCGCTCGAGGTTGCGTTCGAGCTGCTGCTTGGCGGCGCGATACTGCTTAGGCCACGGCACGTCGGCGTAGCCGATCTTGGCCGATTCCATCAGCGTCCAGGCCGGATTCGCGAGGTGCGGGCGCGCGATCGCGCACAGGTCGGCGCGGCCGGCGGCGATGATGCTGTTGACGTGATCGGCCTCGGAGAT
>JANYBE010000492.1 GCA_025360945.1 Rhizobacter sp.
TCCGGCGCACTTCATTCGTGTGGCTGAGGTTGGTCGCTAATCAGGACCTGTTTTGACGCCCACGCGTCTGCGGCGTGAACTCGACCGCTGCCGTATCGGCGGCATGGCGATCCAGGCCAAGGGGGGGTATAAGCGGCAGACCCGTCGAACCCCGGCGGCGCCACGGGCGCGGCGGAGCGTTTCGCCGGGTTGTCTCGCGAACCTTCTCGAAAGCGCCCGTACGTTTTCCGAAAGCCAGCCATGCACATTCACTCGCTCCTGCTGCGAGCTATCCGTCTCGCCCCGTTCGTTGCGGCCGCGGCGTTCTGCGCCTCCCCGTCGCGGGCCGCGGACCTGTGGAATCCCGGCGAGTACGAGTGGACGATGAAGACCGACGCCGACGCGCCTCGAACCGCCAAGACGTGCGTCACGCCCGAAATGGCGATGATGGCCAACGGGGATTCGCGCTCCGGCCGCGAGGCGGCGATGAAAGCGAACAAAGGCCGGTGCTCCATCCAGGAGTACTACGTATCCGGCAATAAGGTGACCTACCAGATTACGTGTGGCGATCGGGTGATGGCGAGCACCACGACCTTTCACGGCGACTCCTCGGAGGGCGACCTCACGACCACGGTCGCCAATGGCGGCGCGGTTTCCCACATGCACACGACGGCGAAGCGCCTCGGCGCATGCAAGTAGTTCAGCCGACCGGGCAGTTGAGTGGCTTGTTGGCGCCGATTCCGAATTGAGCCGCAGCGCGGACGAACCAGTGAGCCACTCGGTCGGAGCACTCGCGCCACGGCGCAATCTGCTGTCGCTGCGCGACTGAAGGGAATGAGCATGACTGAGACAAGGCGACGCCTCCTGTGGCACGGCATGGCGCTGTTCCTGGCAGGTCTGCTCACGGGACTCGTGGAACAACATTTCGCCAATCCACGAATGGGCCTTGCCGCGCACCTCGAAGGCGTGATGAACGGTACATTCGTTCTGGTGGTCGGCGCGTTGTGGCAGGAACTGCGTTTGGTTCAACTGCTTGAAACCATTGCATTTCGCGGACTGCTGTACGGCAGTTACGCGAACTGGGTCGTGACAACCCTGGCAGCTGCCTGGGGCACTGTCGGCATGACACCGATCGCGTCGACCGGACTCGGCGCGCTGCGATGGCAGGAAGTCCTTGTGACAGGGGGCTTCGTGAGTGTCGGCGTTGCGATGCTGGCGTCATCCGGTCTCATCCTGTACGGATTGAGGGGGCGGTCGCCGGTTTGAGCGGATGTGCTGGTCTGGCTCGACGAGGCGCGAGGTGTCTCTTTGCAACGGCGCAGCTCGGCCAATACCCGACACCTACGACCGACCGCTTTAAGCGTTGCCGCAAACCGCGAGCTCCTGTCGACGGTTGCGCAACCACGTGCAATCGGAAGGGATAATGGCGGATATGACCGGAAGCGCACTGCCTATCGCGAGCAGTACCTGTCACGTTAATGACGTCGACATTTTCTATCGTCGGATCGGAGTAAATAAACCGCCGCTCATAGCCCTTCATGGACTGATGGGCAGCGGGGCTTGCCTACTACCGCTGGCGCGCACTCTCCAAGACGAGTTCGAGGTATTCGTGCCCGATGCGCGGGGACATGGAGGATCCTCCGCTCCTGCGTCGGGGTACCGGTATGACAATCTGGCCAGTGATGTCATTGCGCTCATCAAGGAGTTGCGACTCGACAAGCCTGTACTGCTGGGGCACTCCATGGGCGGATTAACTGCCGCTGTAGCGGCAACCCGAAGTGAGTCGCCCCTGAGAGCCCTTGTCCTTGTCGACCCTACCTTCATCAGCCTCGACTACCAGCGTGAAGTATTCGAAAGTCCTGTCGCAGCGGAGCACGAGCAAGCGCTACGCTCGCCGAGAAGCGATCTGCTCGTCCAGGCGCGGCTCCGAAGCCCGAGGCGTTCCGCGGAGCTTATCGAGCATCTGGTGGATGCCAGGCTGCATACGAGCCAGCATGCGTTCGAAGTACTCAGGCCACCAAATCCGCCGTGGCGCGAGCTTGTCGCGCATCTAACGATGCCAACGCTGCTCTTGCTCGCGGACAAGGGCGTCGTTTCGATTGAAACCGCTCGCGAGTTGCACAGTCTGAATCCACTCGTGCGATACGAGCTGATTGAGGACGCCGGACACGGTATTCCCTACGACCATCCGGAACGGGTTGGCGCGGCTGTCTCAAGATTCCTGAGGGAAAGAGCGCTCTCGGACTAGAACGTGCCAGAACCAATGTCATGCCGGTGCCAGCCATCGGCCCGGAGGGAACTTCCTTGGCATCCATTTGTCCGACGCGACGGGGCGCAATGACAGCTTTAGAGCGTCTAATCTGCCGACGGCTACTTCCGCTATGGGTCGTCCAGCGTCGGCCAGCCTGCGAAGATGACTGGCAGGTCTGTGGCCTTGAGCCGCCGCTCGTCACTTGAACGACAGCATTGAGTCGGTCATCTGCCGCCAGGAATCGTCAGACGATCGGCT
>JANYBE010000511.1 GCA_025360945.1 Rhizobacter sp.
CGAAACCCGCGGACCGGGCTGGAGCTGGAAAATGGCGACGACGGCGGAGAGACGGCCGGCCTGTTCCTTCAGGCTTTCGGCGGCGGCGGCCGATTGCTCGACGAGCGCGGCGTTTTGCTGGGTCATCTGGTCGAGCTGGGCCACCGAGACGTTGATCTCGCCGATTCCCTGGCTCTGCTCGTTCGCGGCCGCGGTGATCTCGCCGATGATGTCGGAGACGCGCTTGACCGAGCCGACGATCTCGCTCATCGTCTTGCCGGCGTCGGCCACCAGGCGCGAACCGCCCTCGACCTTCTCGACCGAGGCGCCGATCAGGCTCTTGATTTCCTTGGCGGCTTCGGCGCTGCGCTGCGCCAGGCTGCGCACTTCGCTGGCGACAACCGCGAAGCCGCGGCCTTGTTCGCCCGCGCGCGCCGCCTCGACCGCGGCGTTGAGCGCCAGGATGTTGGTCTGGAAAGCGATGCCGTCGATCACGCCGATGATGTCGGAGATCTTCTTCGACGAGGCGTTGATGTCGTCCATCGTCGCCACGACCTGCGACACGACGGCGCCGCCGCGCGCCGCGACCTCGGCCGCCGACGAGGCCAGCTGGTTCGCCTGGCGTGCCGAATCCGCCGATTGCTTGACGGTGCCAGTGAGCTGCTCCATTGAGCTGGCGGCCTGTTGCAGATTCGACGCCGTCTGCTCGGTGCGCGAGGACAGATCTTGGTTGCCAGTCGCGATCTCGGCGCTCGCTGTGCCGATGCTGTCAGAGGATGCGCGCACGCTCGCCACCATCTGCTGAAGATTGGCCGTCATCGCACCCAGCGATTGCATCAGGCGCGCTATCTCGTCGCGGCCGTCGACCTCGACGCGTTGCGACAGATTGCCTTGCGCGACCGCGTCGGCCAGCTCTCTGGCGCGGGCCACAGGGCGGGTGATCGAGAGCGTGAGCAGCCAGGCAATGACGCCGCCGGCCAACAGGGCCACGACGCCGATCATGAGCATGCGAATGCGCCCCAGCGCCGCGTCGGCGTCGATCGCCTGCGCGGCAACGTCGATGGCCTTGCGCTGATAGTCCACGTAGGCCTGCATGCGCTGCACGTAGGTGCTCGAGATCGGCAGGTAGTCGCTCTCGAAGAGCTTGTTGGCTTCCTCGGGCTTGCCTTCGCGCTTGAGCTTCATGATCGTGTCGCGCGCTGTGAGGTAAACCTTGCGCGTCTCGACGACGGCCGCCATCAGCTTGGCGTCCTCTTCGCCGCCCGGCATCGCCTCAAGCGCCTTCATGATCTCGGTGCCACGCGCTGTCGAGGACTTCGCGTCGGGCGCAAACAGCGTCTCCAGGCTCGCGTCCGAGCTCTTCGCGATCGCGGTCGTGCGGCGCACGCCGACCGCGACGTTGCGGAACCACTCGTCGGCCAGACGCTCCTTGGCCAGCGGTGCGTCCATCATGCGGCGGGTCTCGCTCGCCACGTCGGACAACCGCCAGATGCCGATCGTCATCATCACGGCTAGCAGCGACAAGATTACGGCAAAGCCGCCCCCGAGGCGCACGCCGATTCGGAAGTCATTCAGTTTCATGGGCTTGCTCCTGAGGAGTGGGTTGCCGCGATGTGGCGCAATGGTGGGAATCAGCGCGCCGCGAAAGCGACGTCGTTGTCGAGCCGGAACGTCGCCACAACGCTCGAGAGCCTGGCGGCCTGTTCCTTGAGGCTTTCGGCGGCGGCGGCCGATTGCTCGACGAGTGCGGCGTTTTGCTGCGTCATCTGGTCGAGCTGGGCCACCGAGCCGTTGACTTCGTTGATGCCCTGGCTCTGCTCGGCCGCAGCGGCGGTGATCTCGCCGATGATGTCGGAGACGCGCTTGACCGAGCTGACGATCTCGGTCATCGTGCGACCGGCATCGGCGACCAGCTTCGAGCCGCCCTGGACCTTCTCAACCGACACGCCGATCAAGCCCTTGATTTCCTTGGCGGCTTCGGCGGAGCGCCCGGCCAGGCTGCGCACCTCGCTGGCGACGACCGCGAAACCGCGGCCCTGCTCGCCGGCGCGCGCCGCTTCGACAGCGGCGTTGAGCGCCAGGATGTTGGTCTGGAACGCGATGCCGTCGATCACCCCGATGATGTCGGCGATCTTCTTCGACGAGGCGTTGATCTCGTCCATCGTGGTCACCACTTGCGCGACCACCGCGCCGCCGCGCGCCGCGACTTCAGCAGCCGACGAGGCGAGCTGGTTGGCGTGGCGCGCCGAGTCGGCGCTTTGCTTGACGGTGCCGGTGAGCTGCTCCATCGAGCTCGCGGCCTGTTGTAGGTTGGATGCCGTCTGCTCGGTGCGCGAAGACAGGTCCTGATTGCCGGTTGCGATCTCGGCGCTTGCAGTGCCGATGCTGTCGGTCGAGTTGCGCACCTGGATCACGGTGCTGCGCACCGACTGGACCATCGCGTGCAGACCCGCGAGCAGGCTGCCGGCAGGTGCGGGCGGCACTTCGACAGCCAGATTGCCGGCCGTCACTTCGGCCATGATCGTGATCGCGGTGGCGGGCTCGCCGCCGAGCTGGCCGAGCACGCTGCGTGTCACCAGCACACCAACCGAGGTGATGGCCAGCAACACGACCAGGCAGATGCCCAGTTGTTGCAGCGCGGCCGAACGCACCTGGTCGTCCACGCCGTCCATGTACAGACCGGAGCCCACGACCCAGTTCCAGCCCGGCACCGTCATCAGGTACTGCAGCTTCGGGTACAGCACGGCCTTCGGGTCGACATCGCCGGGTCGAGCGACATTCGATGCCACGTAGGTGTTGGGGGTCTTGCTCGCGGCGAGCGTGTCGATCATGACCTTGACGGTGTCCACGCCCGCTGTGTTCTTCGTGCCGATCAGCGACTTCTGCTCGGCCCAGGCCTTGTTGAACGGGTGCATCACGGCCACGCCGTCGGTGGTCACGATGAAGAAGTAGTCCTTGCCCTCGGCACCGTAGCGCGCCATACGCACTGCTTCGGTGGCGGCCTTCTTGGCCTCCTCCACGGGCATCGTGCCGGCTGCCGCGGCGGCCTGGTAGCCGGCGACGATCTGCGAGGCCGATTGCACCGCGGTGCGCAGCGCGGTCTTGCGGCCTTCGGTGATGTCGCTGCGGGTTTGCAGCACTGACAGACCGGTGATGACGGCCAGGCCGACAACGGCGCTCACCACGAGCAGAGCGATCTTGCGTTTGAAACTAAGGTGCTTGAGCATGATGAGTCCGTTGGAAGGCAAAGGAGGTTGTGGCGGTGGTACGGGATCAGGCCGCGTTGCGCTCGAGGCGGAACGTCGAGACCACCTGAGCGAGCTTGGTGGCCTGGTCTTTGAGCGATTCGGCGGCGGCGGCCGATTCCTCGACGAGCGCGGCGTTTTGCTGCGTGACCTGGTCGAGTTGGTTGACCGCGTCGCCAATCTGGCCGATCCCAGTGCTTTGCTCCATGCTCGCGGCGCTGATTTCTCCAATGAGGTCGTTGACGCGTTTCACCTGCGCCACGATGTTGGTCATGGATTGGCCGGCTTCATCCACCAGCTTGGAGCCGCTCTCGACCTTCTCGACGCTCTCGCCGATGAGCGTCTTGATTTCCTTGGCCGCCTGCGCCGAGCGCTGGGCGAGGCTGCGCACTTCGCTGGCCACGACCGCGAATCCGCGCCCTTGCTCACCGGCACGGGCGGCTTCTACGGCCGCGTTCAGCGCGAGTATGTTGGTCTGAAACGCAATGCCGTCGATGACGCCGATGATGTCTGCAATCTTGCGTGACGACTGGGTGATGTCGTTCATGGTCGCGACGACCTGGCCGACCACGCGTCCGCCTTCGGCAGCAGCCGTTGACGCGCCGCCAGCCAATTGAGTGGCCTGGCGCGCGGTATCGGAGTTCTGCTTCACGGTGGCAGTGAGCTGCTCCATCGACGCGGCGGTTTGCTGCAGGTTGCTCGCCTGTTCTTCGGTGCGCTGGCTCAGGTCGGCATTGCCGGTAGCAATCTGCGCAGAGCCCGTGGCGATAGAGTCCGAGCTGTTGCGTACTTGACCGACCACGGACAGCAGGCTGTCGTTCATCTTCTTGAGTGCGGCCATCAACTGACCGGTCTCGTCGGTGCTTTCAACCTTGACGTCGGAGGTCAGGTCTCCGGAGGCAACCGTCTCCGCGATTCCCACAGCACGTGCAATCGGGCCGGTGATCGAGCGGGTAATGACGAATGCGAGCCCTGCTCCTATGGCGACGGCCGCTGCGATGAGCACAGTGACGGCCATCCGCGTCTGGGCATAGAACTCCTCGGCGCTCTTGTAGGCAGCTTCGCCCCCCTTGGTCTGCAACGCGACGTCAGCGTTCAGCGCGTCGGTCATAGCATCAAACGCGGTTTTCGAGACCGACTCATATTGAGTTCTGGCAGCCTCCGCAAACCCCGCGTCGGCGTGCTTCATCGACAGGGTCTTGGCCAGGTTGGCGTAGTAGCTTTCCTGTGCAGTCTCGATGGCCTTGGCAAGCTTTTCCTCTTCGCCGGGGGTAACGGTCGCCGCGTAGGCCTTCCATGCGTCAGCAACTTTGCCCTTGTATTCCTCGGCCGTCTTTGCCTGGGCCTCGTACTTCTCGGGCTTGTCCGACATGACAAAGAGTGCTTCGGCGCGACGCACGGCGCCGATAGCGCCCTGGTACTCGCCCAGAAAGCGCATGGCCGGCAACCAATTCGTGGCCAGGTCGGCCGTGGCTTCGTTCACCTTGCCGAGCCGGTTGACCGAGAAGGCGCCGACGACAACCGTCAGTGCGAGCACGGATGCGAAACCAAGGCCCAGGCGCGGGCCGATTTTGAGACGGGTCAGGATGTTCATTTCAGATTACTCAAGTCGAGGTAGAACGACGAGACGCAAAGGCGTCACGTAAGCGATAGCTGGGGCACGCCAAGCCGCCCTCACGCCTTTTCAGCGACAACGCGCTGCCGGAGGTAGCGGTCAGTTTGCCGCGCACCTTCAGTGCGTTCATGAAAGGCATCTTGGAGCTCCAACTTAGGCAGGGATGCCGGAATATCGCCAGAAGCACGACCCGACTTGAGCCACAAATACTCGTAAATATTCGCGTATATCGATCAATACACCTATTCGGCTCCCCGTAAACTATGGTGATGGCAGCTGTGAAACGTAGGAGGCCGGCGGTCTCTGTTCGACCGCGTGTGCGGCGCGGCAATCTGGACGACGCGCAGGCGATGCGCACGGACCTGCTGCGAGCAGCATCGGCATTGTTCGCCGAAGGCGGCCTCGATGCCGTGTCCGTGCGTGCCGTAGCTGCAAGGGTAGGCGTGTCGCCCATGACGCCGTATCGGTATTTCGCCACCAAGACCGAACTCCTCGGCGGCCTCGTGCGCTCAGTCTTCGATGCCACGTTCGTACAGATGCAGGCCGCGGTCGCGCAGTGCACCGGTGCACGAGAGCGTCTGCGTGCGTCTATCGGCGCATTCTTCGGCTACTGGGAAGCCAATCCCGACCACTATCGGCTCGTGTTCATGACCGAGCAAAACACGCGACTGGATGGCGAAACGGCGCCGAGCCAGGCACCCATCTATGCGGAAGTCCGAGCGGACTCGGTCGGCCTGTGCACAGACCTCGCGCGCGCGATTGGCGTCGAGTCGACGCACGTTCGTCTTGCCTGCGATGTGCGCCGGGTCATCGCTCTCGGGTATCTGTACGCAATGATGGTCAATCGGCGCTACCCCTGGTCTGACCGCCAGGAACTGCGGACCGCCTGCGTCGAGGAGACGATTTCCGCGATGGAGAGATGCCTGCGTCACGGGAGCTCGAGCTCGCCTATGGAAGGAATGTGATTTGGCCCAAAAGACCCCGCCGAGTCATCACCAGCGTGGCTCGAAATCGGTACTTCAGGCCCACGGGTCTTGACCATAAAAAGTCCCGCCTTGAACGGATGCGGCATTCGGATATCGAGTTTCTGACCTAAATCTCACTTTCCTCGGCGCGCCAGTTCTGTTGCCGATTTCAACCAGCTGGGTCAGTGGCGACCTCACTCGTGTCGGAACATTGGCCTATAGGGCCAACCTCTTCTTGGCCGCGACGGCGAGCCTATTCCTGCGCATGCATGCGCGCCGCATCGATCCGCAGGCGTTCGACCCCGGGCGCCCGCTGATGACGCCGGCGCTGTCGATGGTGCTCTTCGCCAGCGCTGGTATCGCGAGTAGCTACTTGCCCGCAGCGGCGTTGGCACGGTGGATCTGCGCGCTTGCGACACCGTGGATCGACAGGCGCTGGGGCATCGACCAATCCGAGTGATAGCACGCGTACGGATGGGAAGAGCCCTGGCCAGCCAGGACACTCTTTCAGCAGGATCCGGTGGATCCGTCGGCTGGCCCCTGGCCCAGACCCAGTCGGCTACTTTGGCGGCAGGGACTGCGCATAGGCCAGGCCCCTACCCACCCATTTGGACAAGGCGCTGCCATGATTTAGCGCGCTCGCTGCGACCAATATCCAGCCTTTCATCGGGCGGCCGGTGATGTCAAAGATGCGCGTGCCCGGTTCCTTCAGCGCTTCGTCCGTTTCACGCGGGTCGATTCGAACAATGAGGTCGGAGCCGCGAACACCGACGCTCATGTGTCCTTGAACA
>JANYBE010000532.1 GCA_025360945.1 Rhizobacter sp.
TCGCCGACGTGCTGCGCGACCCGGAAGTGCCCGAGGGCTTGCGCCAGGTCGCGGCGCAGTTCGGCGAGAGCTACTCGGTGGCGATCGCGCCGATGTTGTGGGAGGGTCGCGCGATCGGCTCGATTCTCGTTGGCCGGTTCGAGCTCAGAGCGTTCGATGCCACCGAGCGACGCATGCTCCAGACCTTCGCCGACCAGGCCGTGATCGCGATCCAGAACGCGCGCCTGTTCAACGAAACCCAGCAAGCGCTGGAGCGCCAGACCGCGACCAGCGAGGTGCTGCGCGTGATCAGCGAGTCACCCACCGACGTCCAGCCGGTGCTCGACGCGGTGGCGCAGCGCGCCGCCGCGCTGTGCCGCGCCGATGGCGCGCGCGTCTGGCTGCTGCGCGAAGGTCAGCTGCGCGCGATGACGAGCTATGGCCCTCGCTACGCCGACTCGCACGCCGAGGTGCTGCCGCTGCGGCGCAGCTCGATCGCCGGGCGCGCGATGCTCGACAAGCGCTGCATCCACGTCGCTGACGTGCTGCCACTGCTGGACACCGAATACCCCGATGTGCGCGAGCTACAGTCGCGCATCGGCTTTCGCACCGCACTCAACGTGCCGCTGCTGCGCGACGCCGACGCGATCGGCGTGATTGCGCTGCTTCGCGACGAGGTGCGCGCTTTCGCGCCGGCAGAGATCGCGCTGGTGCAGACCTTCGCCGACCAGGCCGTGATCGCGATCGAGAACGTGCGGCTGTTCAACGAGACCAAGGATGCGCTCGAACAGCAGACCGCGACCGCCGAGGTGTTGCAGGTCATTAGCGGGTCGATGGACAGTGCGCAGCCGGTGTTCGCCAAGATCCTGGAAAGCTGCGGACACCTCTTCGCCGGCGCCGAAATGGGCGTCTCGCTGATCGGCGACGACGGCCTGGTGCACCTGGGTGCGCACCTCGGCTCGGCCCGCGACGACCTCGCGCGCCTGTACCCGCGGCCGATCGACACGACGCCGATTGGCCTGGCGATGGCTGGCACCGAGGTCGTCCACCTGCCCGATGCGTTGGCCACGCCCGATCTGCCCGCGGTCATGCGCCTGGTCGCCGAGCGGATGGGCAACTACTCGATCATGATCGCACCGCTGCTCTGGGAAGATCGCAACATTGGCTCGATCCACGTCACGCGCCAACCTCCCTCGCCGTTTTCCGACAAGGAGATCGGTCTGCTTCAGACCTTCGCTGACCAGGCGGTGATCGCGATCCAGAACGCACGGCTGTTCAACGAGACCAAGGAGGCGCTGGAGCAGCAAAAGGCCTCGGCCGACGTGCTGAGCGTGATCAGCAACTCGGTGTCCGACAGCGCGCCGGTGTTCGAAGCCATCGTGCAGAGCTGCCAGCGCCTGTTCGCGAGCGGCAATGCCATCATCTCGCTGGTCGGCGAAGACGGTCTGGTCCGCCACGAGGCGATGGCCGCGACGCAGCAACACGACGGCAGGACGCTAGAGGAAATGCGCCGATACCTCGATGAAGGCTTCCCGCGGCCGCTCGAACTGTCGTACCAGAGCTACCCGATCCGCCAGCGCCGGATCGTTCACTACCCCGACATACTCAACGGGCCAAAGGTGCCCGAATCGATGCGCCAGATGGCACGCGACGTCGGCAACTTCTCGATGCTGATCGCGCCGATGCTGTGGGAAGGCAAAGGCATCGGCACGATCCACGTGACGCGATTCCCACCCACGCCCTTCACCGAGAAGGAGTCCGGGCTGCTGCGCACCTTCGCCGACCAGGCGGTGATCGCGATCCAGAACGCGCGGCTATTCAACGAGACCAAGGAAGCGCTGGAACAGCAGACCGCGAGTGCCGAGGTACTTCAGGCCATCAGCAGTTCGGTGGCGGACGCGACGCCGGTGTTCGACAAGATCCTGGAGAGCTGCGGGCGCCTGTTCCGCAGCTCCGAGCTGGGCATCCTGACCGTCGACGAGGAGCAACAGCTGTTGCGCTCTGTGGCCTTCCGCGGCGAGTCGGCGCCGGCGGTGGCGCGCATATTTCCGCTGCCGCTGCGCGAAGAGCCGATCCGTCAGGCGATCCGCGACAACCGCGTGCTGCGCTTCGCCGACGTGATGAACGGGGTCGACACGCCCAAGGGTGTGCGAAACGTCGGGGCGATGCTCGAGATCGGCAACTACTCGCAGGTCTTCGCGCCGATGCAATGGGAAGGCCGGGGCATCGGCACGCTGTACGTGATCCGCCGTCCTCCGTTGCCATTCACCGATCAGGAGGCCGCGCTGCTCAAGACCTTCGCCGATCAGGCCGTG
>JANYBE010000601.1 GCA_025360945.1 Rhizobacter sp.
AACGTCGCACCGAGCTTCTCGAACTCGGCCAGTGCGGCACGCACCGCGCCGTTCACGTCGGCGGCGAGCGCGGCCGGGAAGAACTCCTTCGGCAGCCCGACCCGCAGGCCCTTCAAGGGCTGGGCATCGGTCGCCTCGGCACGCCTCGCGCGCATCGCGGCGGCGAAATCCTGCGGCGGGCGCTGCGCGCTCGTCGAGTCGCGCGCGTCGAAGCCGCTCATCGCGCCGAGCAGCAGTGCGCAGTCTTCGGCGCTGCGCGCCAGCGGTCCGGCCTGGTCGAGGCTGGAGGCGAACGCAATCATGCCGAAACGCGAGCACACGCCGTAGGTCGGCTTGATGCCGGTGATGCCGGTGAAGCTGGCCGGCTGGCGGATCGAGCCGCCGGTGTCGGTGCCGGTCGCGGCGGGCAGCAGTCGCGCCGCCACCGCTGCGGCTGAGCCGCCTGAGGAGCCGCCGGGCACGCGACCCATGTCCCACGGGTTGTGCACGATGCCGAAGGCCGAGTTCTCGTTCGCCGAACCCATGGCGAACTCGTCGCAGTTGAGCTTGCCCAGCGTCACGGTGCCGGCTTCAGCCAGCCTCGCGACCACGGTCGCGTCGAAAGGGCTGCGGTAGTCGGCCAGGATCTTCGAACCCGCAGTGGTCGGCAAATCCCGGGTGACGAAGATGTCCTTGTGCGCGAGCGGCACGCCCAGCAACGCGCCGCGATCGCCCGCCGCGCGGCGGGCGTCGGCGGCCTGGGCCTGGCGCCGCGCGAGGGCATCGTCTACGCAAAGCATCGCACCGAGTTGTTGGTGAGTCGCAAGGCGTGCGAGCAGATGTGTCGTCAACTCGACGCTCGACACGCTCCCGGCGGCAAGCGCGCGGCCCAGTTCGGCCACGCCCATCTCATGCAGCGCCGCCATCAGCCGAGCACCTTCGGCACGAGGAACAGACCGTCTTCGACCGCCGGCGCGCTGCGCTGGTTGGCGCGGCGGTTGTCGGTCTCGGTGACCACGTCCTCGCGCAGCCGAAGCGTCACTTCCTGCACGGCCGACAGCGGGGTGTACAGAGGTTCGACGCCACTCGTGTCGACCGCACTCATCTGCTCCACGATGCGGAAAAAGCCGTTCAGTTGCGCGAGCATCGCGGCCTGTTCCGTGCTCTGCAGTTCGAGCCGTGCCAGCTGGGCGATGCGGCTCACGTCTTGGGGAGTCAGGGCCATGGAATCGGTTGGAAAGTGCGCGGTTCTTTTGCGGGTCAAATGAGGGCGCGGCGGCTCGAAAGCCGCGGGGCTTGCGGTATTATCCCTGGTTATCCACAAGCCCTTCGGGCCTGTGCAAATCGTCATTCGATCGAGGATTCGCCGGGTCGTCGCAGCGTCTGTGTCCATGAGCTCGCCGGTTCACGCAAGTGCGCCGGTCGGCGCCCCCCAACAACACATCCACCAACGGATACGACCCGCCCCACAGCGCTGCGCCTGCTTCGTCGCCCGCAGGCTGCGTGACGAGTCCTAAAGCCCTCACACCATGTTCGGATCCTTTCGTCGCTACTTCTCGACTGATCTGGCCATCGACCTCGGCACTGCCAACACGCTGATTTACGTGCGTGGCAAAGGCATCGTGCTCGATGAGCCCTCGGTCGTCGCCATCCGCCACGAAGGCGGCCCCAACGGCAAGAAGACCATTCAGGCGGTCGGCGCCGAGGCTAAGGCCATGCTCGGCAAGGTGCCCGGCAACATCGAGGCGATCCGCCCGATGAAGGACGGCGTGATCGCCGACTTCACCGTCACCGAGCAGATGCTCAAGCAGTTCATCAAGATGGTGCATCCGCGCTCGGTGCTGCGGCCGAGCCCGCGCATCATCATCTGCGTGCCCTGCGGCTCGACCCAGGTCGAGCGCCGCGCGATCCGCGAATCGGCGCTCGGCGCCGGGGCCTCCGACGTGTACCTGATCGAGGAGCCAATGGCCGCGGCGATCGGTGCCGGGCTGCCGGTCAGTGAGGCGAGCGGCTCGATGGTCGTCGACATCGGCGGCGGCACGACCGAGGTCGGCGTGATCTCGCTCGGCGGCATGGTCTACAAGGGCAGCATCCGGGTCGGCGGCGACAAGTTCGACGAATCGATCATCAACTACATCCGCCGCAACTACGGCATGTTGATCGGCGAGCCCACCGCCGAGGCCATCAAGAAGCAGATCGGCTCGGCCTTCCCCGGCTCCGAGGTGCGCGAGATGGAAGTCAAGGGCCGCAACCTCAGCGAAGGCGTGCCGCGCAGCTTCACGATCAGCAGCAACGAGATCCTCGAAGCACTGACTGACCCGCTCAACAACATCGTCTCGAGCGTGAAGAACGCGCTCGAGCAGACGCCGCCCGAGCTCGGTGCCGACATCTCCGATCGCGGCATGATGCTCACCGGCGGCGGCGCCCTCTTGCGCGACCTCGACCGGCTGCTGGCTGAAGAGACCGGCCTGCCGGTGCTGGTGGCCGAGGATCCGCTGACCTGCGTGGTGCGCGGTTGTGGCATGGCGCTGGAGCGCATGGAGCGCCTGGGCGCCATCTTCACCTCCGAGTGACGCGCAAGCGCCGGGCACCACCGATGCAGTCCCGAAGCCGGCGCGTGGCCCACGTGGCCGGCTTCTTCGTTTCACGCCGCTGACAATGCCGCTCGGCACCCTTGACCGAACCCCGCCGCCCTTCTTCAAGCAAGGCATCTCGGCGCTCACCAAGCTGGTGTTCTTTTCTGCGTTTGCCTTGTTCCTGATGGTGGCCGACACCCGCTTCAAGCTCACCTTGCCGCTGCGCGCGGCGATGGCCACGGCGCTGCACCCGATCGAGCGCGTGCTGCTGGCGCCGGTGCAGGTGTGGAACACGGTGCATGACTATTTCGCCGGCATCGCGAATGCCCGTGAGCGCGAAGACAGCGCGCTGCTCGCGCTGGCTGCGCAGGCCGAGCGCAGTGCGCGCATCGAGCCGTTGATGCAGGAGAACCAACGCCTGCGCGAGCTGCTCGCGCTGCGCGCCAAGTTCACGGTGCGCACCGAGGCCGCCGAGGTGCTCTACGAGGCCGCCGACCCTTACACGCGCAAGATCATCATCGACCGGGGCGCCACGCACGGCATCGTCGCCGCCTCGCCGGTGGTCGACTCGACCGGCGTGCTGGGGCAGGTGACGCGCGTGTACCCGCTGGCCTCCGAGGTGACGCTGCTGACCGACAAGGACGCCGCCATTCCCGTGCTCAACACCCGCACCCAGGCACGCGCCGCGGCCTATGGCGACCCGGGCAGCGTGGCGTCCGGCGCCGGCATGGAGCTGCGCTTCCTGGCCAGCAATGCCGATGTCGAAGCCGGTGACCTGCTCAGCACTTCGGGCGTGGACGGCATCTACCCACCCGGCTTGGCTGTCGCCACGGTGCTGGGCGTGGACCGGCGTGCTGGCTCGACCTTCGCCAAGGTGAGTCTCGCGCCTGCGGCGCAGCCCGACAGCGTGCGTCACGTCCTGGTGCTCGAGCCGCTGAACCTTCAGTTGCCGCCGCGTCCCGTCGAGCCCGCGTCCAGCGGGCCGATCACGAAGCGCGGCACGAGGGCGCGGCGATGAGCCCGTTTCAGGTATTTGCGAGGCGCAACGGGCTCACGGCGCGAGCATTCGGAGGCGCACCATGATCATGGCGCGCACGGGCGACCAGTTGCTGCTGCCGGTCAACACCTTCTTCATGTGGGTGTCGTTGCTGGTCGCGCTGCTGCTCAACTTGATCCCGTTCGGGCGGGTCAATGCCATGCCCGATTTCCTGGCGCTCGCGCTGGTGTTCTGGAATGTGCAGCAGCCGCGCCGCGTGGGCATCGGGGCAGCGTTCGTGTTCGGCCTGCTGATGGACGTGCATCAGGGTGCGCTGCTCGGTCAGCACGCGCTGGCCTACACGTTACTGAGCTTCTTCGCGATCATGATCCACCGTCGCCTGTTGTGGTTCAGCGTGCCGGCGCAGGCGCTGCAGATCCTGCCGCTGTTCGTGGCGGCGCACTTGGTGTCGGTCGTGGTGCGCATGGCGGCCGGCAGTGTATTTCCGGGCTGGAACCTGCTCTATGCGCCGCTGATCGAAGCCTTGTTGTGGCCGTTGGCCTCGCTGCTGCTGCTGGCGCCGCAGCGGCGCGCGCCCGACCGTGACGCCAACCGTCCGCTGTAAGGTCGGCCTCGACCGCGATGTGTTGACGTGACCGAACTCAAGAACCTCGACCGCGAACTCGGCAGTTTCCGGCTGCGGCTCATCGCTGCCGCGCTGCTGGTGCTGTTTGGTTTCGGCCTCTTGGTGGCGCGGCTCGTCACGCTGCAGGTGACGCGCCACGACGAACTCTCCACCCAGGCCGAGAACAACCGCATCACCGTGTTGCCAGTGGTGCCCAACCGCGGCCTCATCCTCGACCGCAACGGCGTCGTGCTCGCCAACAACTACGCAGCCTACACGCTCGAGCTCACACCGAGCAAGATCGACGACCTGGAAGGAATGATCGACGCGCTGGCGCAAGTGGTGGACATCAGTACGCGTGACCGCAAGCGCTTCAAGCGGCTGATGGACGACGCCAAGAGTTTCGAGTCGCTACCGATCCGCACCAAACTCGACGACGAGGAGGTGGCGCGCTTCACGGCCCAGCGCTTCCGTTTCCCAGGCGTGGACATCAAGGCGAGGCTGTTCCGCAACTACCCCTACGGCGAGCTGGCGAGCCATGTGCTGGGCTACATCGGGCGCATCAACCAAGCCGAGAAGGAGGCGATCGACGAGACCGAGGATGCCGCCAATTACAGGGGCACCGACTACATCGGCAAGCTCGGCATCGAGCAGCGTTACGAGGCCGAGCTGCACGGCGCGACCGGTTTCGAAGAGGTCGAAACCAGCGCTGGCGGCCGTGCCGTGCGACGCCTGCGTGCCAAGCCGCCGACGACCGGCAACACGGTGCGGCTGGCCATCGACATCAAGCTGCAGGCGATGGTGGAAGAGCTGTTCGGTGAGCGGCGCGGCGCGCTGGTGGCGATCGACCCGCGGACCGGCGAGGTGCTGGCCTTCGTGAGCAAGCCGACTTTCGACCCCAACCTGTTCGTCGACGGCATCGACAGCGAAAGCTGGAGGGAACTCAACGAGTCGCTCGACAAGCCGCTGTTGAACCGTGCGCTGCGCGGCACCTATCCGCCGGGCTCGACCTTCAAGCCCTTCATGGCGATCGCCGCGCTCACGAGCGGCAAGCGCACGCCGCAGCAGACCACCTACGACAACGGCGTATTCCAGTTTGGCAACCATCGCTTTCGCAGCCACGGCGATGGCGGCCTGGGCGTGGTCGACATGAACCGCTCGATCGTGAAGTCGAGCAACGTCTACTACTACACGCTCGCCAACGACATGGGCGTGGACCTGATCCACGATCAGCTCGAGCCGTTTGGCTTCGGGCGCAAGACCGGCATCGACCTGTACGGTGAAGTGACCGGCGTGTTGCCTTCGACCGAGTGGAAGCGCAAGTACTACAAGAAGCCCGAACTGCAGAAGTGGTATGCGGGCGAAACCATTTCGCTGGGCATCGGCCAGGGCTACAACAACTTCACCATGCTGCAACTCGCCAGCGCCACTGCCACGCTGGTGGCCGGCGGCCAGCGCTTCGAGCCGAGGCTGGTGCGCGAGATCGAGGACGTGACCACGCGCGAGACGCGGCTGATCTCGGCCGAGGCGCTGAGCCCGCTTGCGCTCGAGCCGACGCATGTCGAGGTGATCCGCAAGGCGCTGTACGGCGTCACGCAAGAGGGCACGTCCACGCGCGTGTTCCTCGGTGCTGGCTACAAGAGCGGCGGCAAGACCGGCACGGCGCAGGCCGTCGGTATCCGGCAAAACGAGAAGTACAACAAGGACCGCATGGCCGACTATCTGCGCGACCACTCGCTCTACACCGCGTTCGCGCCGGTCGACAACCCGCAGGTGGCGCTGGCCGTGGTGGTTGAAAACGCCGGCTTTGGCTCCGAGGCCGCGGCGCCGATCGCGCGTCGCGTGCTCGACTACCTGCTGCTCGGTCGCTATCCGAACGTCGAGGACATTGCGCTGGCGCAAAAGGGCCAGGCAGGCGCGCCGGTCGGTGCGACGCGGCTGGCCGCCGAAGTGCCGCTGCTGGCCGTCACGCCGGGGTCGGTCACGACGGCGGGCGCCACGCAGGCGCCGGCACCGCCTGCGTCCGCGTCGGTGCCCGCCGCTGCG
>JANYBE010000626.1 GCA_025360945.1 Rhizobacter sp.
CTCGACCGCGTGGGTACGCTCGGCGTCGGCATCAGCCGCGACTTCCTGGTCCCCGTTGCGGCATGAACGTGCGCAGCTTCTCTCCTGCTGATCCGGAGTCCTGAATGTCCATCCACGTTGCGCTGAACCACGTCACACACTACCGCTACGATCGGCCAATCAACCTCGGCCCGCAGATCGTACGGCTGCGTCCGGCGCCGCATTCGCGCACTCGCATCCTGAGCTACTCGATGCGCGTCGAGCCCGCCACGCACTTCATTAATTGGCAGCAGGACCCACAGTCGAACTACCTCGCACGGCTGGTGTTTCCGGACAAGACCACATCGTTTCGCATAGAGATCGACCTGGTCGCCGAGATGGCGGTGCTGAATCCGTTCGACTTCTTCCTCGAACCCTCGGCCGAGCATTACCCGTTCAGGTACGAGCCCGAGCTGGCGACCGAACTCGCGCCATACATGATCAAGGCGCCGACGACGCCGGCGTTCGAGGCCTACCTGGCCGCGGTGCCGCGCGAGAAGACGCCGACCAACGACTGGCTGGTCGCCCTGAACCAGAGGCTGCAACGCGACATCGGCTACCTCGTGCGCATGGAACCGGGTGTGCAGACGCCCGAAGAAACGCTGACGAAGGCCAGCGGCTCGTGCCGCGACACCGGCTGGTTGTTGGTCCAGCTGCTGCGCCACCTCGGCCTGGCCGCGCGCTTCGTGTCGGGCTACCTGATCCAGCTCAAGAGCGACATCAAATCGCTGGACGGTCCGAGCGGCACCGAGATCGACTTCACCGACCTGCACGCGTGGTGCGAGGTCTACCTGCCCGGTGCCGGCTGGATCGGGCTGGACCCGACCTCAGGCTTGCTCGCCGGCGAAGGTCACATCCCGCTCGCGTGCTCGCCCGAGCCCGGCTCGGCCGCGCCGGTGAGCGGCGCGATCGACGAGTGCGAGACCACGTTCGAGCACAGCATGTCGGTCACGCGCGTGTGGGAAGCGCCGCGCGTCACGCTGCCGTACACCGAAGAGCAATGGGCCACGATCGATCAGCTCGGCCACCAAGTCGACGAAGACCTGCGCCGCAACGACGTGCGCCTCACGCAAGGCGGCGAGCCCACGTTCGTGTCGGTCGACGACCGCGAAGGCGCGGAGTGGAACACCGAGGCAATGGGCCCGACCAAGCGCTTGCTCAGCGCCGATCTGATGGACAAGCTGCGCGCCAAGTACGGCGCCGGTGGCCTGCTGCACTACGGGCAGGGCAAGTGGTACCCGGGTGAGCAACTGCCGCGCTGGTCGCTGAACCTTTTCTGGCGCAAGGACCGCGAACCGGTCTGGACCCACCCCGAGCTGTTCGCCGACGAGCACAAGGACTACGGTGTCACCGAAGTGCAGGCGCATCGCTTTCTCTCGGGTGTGGCCAAGCGCCTGGGCCTCGATCCGAAATACGTGTTCCCGGCCTATGAGGACACGTGGTACTACCTGTGGCGCGAGCGCAAGCTGCCGACCAACGTCGACCCATTCGACGCGCGTCTGGCCGATCCGCTCGAGCGCGACCGCATCCGCAAGATCTTCACGCAAGGCCTGGACAAGGTCGTCGGCCATGTGCTGCCGGTCGCGCGCAACCCCACTGGCGCGCCACGCTCGAAGGACAACGAGGGCCAGCGTCGCTGGCAAAGCGGCACGTGGTTCCTGCGCGCCGAGCGCTGCTACCTGATTCCGGGCGATTCGGCGATGGGTTACCGCCTGCCGCTGGATTCGCAGCCCTGGGCCAAAGACAGCGATCTGCCCAGGGTCTATCCGCCGGACCAGACGCAGCCCTACGCGCCATTGCCGCCGCATCGCCGCTTGCGTTTCGCGAACATGGCGAGTGAAGGGGAGGCAGGCGCGGCGGCTGCGGGGGCCGCCGCCGGCAACGGCCAGCCGGCCAGTTTCGCCGACCGCTCGCGCGCAGCGCTGAACGGCGACGCCAAAGGTACGAGCACGAGCGCGCAGCCCTCGGTGTTGGCACGCGCCCCGAGCCGTTTCGAGTCCGCCGCGTTCGTCACGCGCACGGCCATGAGCGCCGAGCCGCGCGACGGGCGTCTGTACGTCTTCATGCCGCCGGCGACCTCGCTCGAGGACTACCTGGAGCTCGTCTGCGCCGTCGAGGACACCGCGCTCGAGATGAAGCTGCCGGTGATCCTCGAGGGCTACGAGCCGCCGAAGGACCCGCGCCTGGCGCTGCTGCGCGTCACTCCCGACCCCGGCGTGATCGAGGTCAACATCCACCCGGCGCACAGCTGGGGCGAGCTGGTCGAGCAGGCCACGCACCTGTACCAGTCAGCGCACGAGACTCGTCTGTCGACCGAGAAGTTCATGCTCGACGGCCGCCACACCGGCACCGGCGGTGGCAACCACTTCGTGCTCGGCGGCGCGACCGTTGCCGACTCACCCTTCCTACGCCGCCCCGACCTGCTTGCGAGCATGGTCGCGTACTGGCACAACCACCCGGCGCTGTCGTATCTGTTCTCGGGCTTGTTCGTCGGGCCAACAAGCCAGGCGCCGCGCGTCGACGAGGCGCGCAACGATTCGGTCTACGAGATCGAGATCGCGTTTTCCGAACTCAAGCGCATCACCGCCGAGAACGGCCACGTGCCGCCGTGGCTTGTCGACCGGCTGATGCGCAACCTGCTGATCGACGTGACGGGCAACACGCACCGCGCCGAGTTCTGCATCGACAAGATGTACTCGCCCGACGGCCCGACCGGGCGGCTGGGCCTGCTCGAGATGCGTGCGTTCGAGATGCCGCCGCACGCGCGCATGAGCCTGACGCAGCAGCTGCTGATGCGCGCGCTCGTCTCGCGCTTCTGGAAGCAGCCGTACCGGCCCGAGCGCCTGAAGTGCTGGGGCACCGA
Organism: Rhizobacter sp.; assembly: GCA_025360945.1. Taxonomy (GTDB): domain Bacteria; phylum Pseudomonadota; class Gammaproteobacteria; order Burkholderiales; family Burkholderiaceae_C; genus LMDS01. Next base: position 2,882 of record JANYBE010000626.1, read on the forward strand.
GCTTCACGACCGCTTCATGCTGCCACACTTCATCTGGCAGGACCTGTTCGACGTGGTCGAAGAACTCAACGCGTTCGGCTATGGCGTGAAGGCCGACTGGTTCGCGCCGCACCTGAACTTCCGCTTCCCGCGGCTGGGCGACTTCTCTTCGATGGGCGTCAATGTGGAAATGAGGCTCGCGCTCGAGCCCTGGCATGTGATGGGCGAGGAGGGTGCCGTTGGCGGCACCGCGCGCTTCGTCGATTCGTCGATCGAGCGCGTGCAGTTCAAGGTCACCGGGCTGATCGGTGATCGCCACGTGCTGACCTGCAACGGTCGCGTGATCCCACTGCAACCCACCGGCAAGGTCGGCGAGTTCGTCGGCGCGGTGCGCTACCGTGCCTGGAACCCGCCGAGCGCGCTGCACCCCAGCATCGACGTTCACGCGCCGCTCGTGATCGATCTCGTGGACACCTGGATGAGCCGTTCGATGGGCGGCTGCCAGTACCACGTCGCGCACCCGGGCGGTCGTAGCTACGACACCTTCCCGGTAAATGCGTATGAAGCCGAGGCGCGCCGCCTGGGCCGCTTCTTCCGCACCGGCCACACCCCGGGTCCAATGAAGGTCGGCAAGGAAGAGCGCAACCCGAATTTCCCGTTCACGCTGGATTTGCGCCGGGCTGCCGCCACCTGATCGCCTGGTTTCGCCGCCGGGCGCGCTGCGGCGACAATGCAGCCGTGATGAGTGACGTCCATTGCCGATGCTGAGAGACCTGCTCGCCGACTATGCCGTGCCCGCGACTCGCTACGACGAGTTGCTCGCCGCTGCCGGCGTACCGCGTGCGCACTGGGACGCGTTCCTGCGTGCGCTCGCGGAACGACCCAGCGCGGAGATCGCCGACACGCTCTCGCTGATGGAGCGCGAGATCCGCGAGAACGGCATCACCTACAACGTCTACGCCGACCCGAAGGGCGCCGATCGGCCATGGGAGGTCGACCCGCTGCCGCTGCTGCTCTCGGCCGACGAATGGGCCGGCATCGAGGCCGGCATCGCGCAGCGCGCCGATCTGCTCAACCGCGTGCTCGGGGACATCTATGGCCCGCAGACGCTGCTGCGCAGTGGCGCGATTCCCGCGCCGGTGGTCTTCGGCCATGGCGGCTTTCTGCGGCCCGCGCACGCGATCCGGCCCGCAGGCAACGTGAACCTGTTCCAGTACGCGGCGGATCTGGCACGCGCGCCCGATGGCAGCTGGTGGGTCGTCAGCGATCGCACACAGGCCCCTTCGGGCGCGGGCTACGCGCTGGAGAACCGGCTGGTGGTCTCGCGGGTTTTCCCCCAGATGTTCAGCGACCTGCATGTGCAGCACCTCGCCTCGTTCTTCGCCGCGATGCGCGACTCGCTGCTGCATTGGGCACCCAAGCCCGCTCCGGGCGAGGGCCCGCCGCTGGTCGTGCTGCTGACGCCGGGGCCATACAACGAGACCTATTTCGAGCATGCGCTGCTGGCGCGCTACCTCGGCTTCGCGCTCGTCGAGGGCAGCGACCTCACGGTGCGCAGTGGTTGCGTCTGGATGAAGACGGTCGAAGGTCTGAAGCGGGTGCACGCGATCTTGCGCCGCCAGGATGACGACTACTGCGACCCGCTCGAGCTGCGCTCCGATTCGGCGCTCGGCGTCGCCGGCCTCACCGACTGCGCGCGCCGCGGCACGGTCTTCGTCGGCAACTCGCTCGGTTCCGGTGTAATCGAATCCGGTGCCTTGCTCGGCTATTTGCCGAAGCTGTCCGAGCAACTGCTCGGCGAGCCCTTGCGCCTGCCCTCGGTCGCGACCTGGTGGCTGGGCGAGCCGGCCGCGTTCGACGACGCCTGGAAGCGCCTGGACAAGCTGTTGATCAAGCCGCTCGAACGCTCGGCGCGCGAACCCGCGCTGTTCGGTGCGGACCGGTCGAACGACGAGCGCATCCTGCTGCGCGCGAAGGTCGCGGCGAGGCCGCAGCGCTTCGTCGCGCAGGAGTGGGTGCAGGTGTCGCAGGCGCCGGTGCTCGAACGCGAGCGCGCAGGACCGGAGCGGCTCGCCTCGCGCGCCGTGGGCTTGCGCGTGTTCGCGGTCGCCACGCCCGACGGCTACCGCGTGATGCCGGGTGGGCTCACTCGTGTGGCCGTCGACGGAGATTCGCGCGTGATCGCCATGCAGCGCGGCGGGCGCTCGAAGGACACCTGGGTGCTGTCGGGCGCGCCGGTGAACGCATCGTTCTCGCTGCTGTCGACGACGGTCACGCCCGACGACCTGGTCGGCTCGCGCGTGAATCTGCCGTCGCGCGCGGCCGAGAACCTCTTCTGGTACGGCCGCTACGGCGAGCGCTGCGACAGCGCGGCGCGCACGCTGCGCGTCGCGATCGCCGGCGTTCTCGACCACACGGCCGAGCCGTCCGACGGTCTCGCACCGGCGATTGCACTCGCTCATCGCGTCGGCCTCATCGAAGACACCGACGACGCCCGCGTCACGTTGCTGCGCGCGGCGACGCACCCGGACGAAGCCCTCGCGACGCGACTGCGTCAGCTGGCGCGCACCGCGTTCAATCTGCGCGACCGCATGTCGGCCGACAACTGGCGCACGCTGAACCAGCTTGCCGCCGATCCGGTGTTCCAGCGCGGCGCGGCGCTGCCGCTGGCGTTGAGCTGGCTCGACCGCGCGGTCACGTCGATGATGACGCTGTCGGGCTTCGTGCTCGATGGCATGACGCGCAGCACCGGCTGGCGCTTTCTGTCGATCGGGCGCCGCATCGAGCGCCTGACGAACCTGTGCATCGCGCTGCAGGTCGCGACCCAAGAGGGACACGCGCACGGCCTGGACTGGCTGCTCGACCTGAGCGATTCGACCGGCACCTACCGCTCGCGCTACCTCGTCGCGCCCGAGTGGCTGCCAGTACTCGACATCCTCGTGCGCGATGACAGCAACCCGCGTGCGATAGCGTTCCAGATCAAGGGGCTCGCCGAGTACATCGCCAAGCTCGAACTGAGCCACGGCCGCTTTGCCAGCGATGTGCTCGCGCCGGCGCAGGCGGCGCTGCGCGATTTGGGCGCCCATGATCTGGATCCCGAGAGTGAGGTGCTGGCGCAGTTGCTCGATCAGCTGCGCAGGTGCGCGGGCACGGTGTCTGACGAGTTGACGCTGAAGTTCTTCTCGCATGCCGAGTCGCGCAGCGTGCTGTCCCTGGTGGCTTGATCGTGACCGTCGAGCGCTACACCGTTCACCACGAGACGCGCTACGCGTACACCGCGCCGGTGTCGCAGTCGTGGCAGCTCGCGCGACTGACGCCGCGCATGCTGCCGTGGCAGCGTCTGCTGTCGCACTCGCTGCAGATCGACCCACCGGCCGACGAACGCCGCGACGAGCTCGACAGCTTCGGCAATATGGTCACGCACTTCGGTCTGCATGGTGCGCACCGCATGCTGCGCGTGCGCATGGAGTGTCTGGTTGAGGTAGGGGTGCGGCCATCGGTCTTGCTGGTGGCCGCGCCGCCGACGCAGTCGCAATCGATCGGCGAGATGACCCAAACGCAGGGCGCGGCGGTCGCGCCGCTAAGCTGGGAGGCGGTGCGCGACGCGATCCGGCACGAACCGCAGCAGGACGACCTGGTGCCGGCGAGCATGTGCGAGCCTACGCCGCTGGTGCCGTTGTCCGAAGGCGCGCGCCAGTACGCGAGCGCGTCGTTCGTGCGCGGCACGTCATGGTTCGACACCGTGTCCGACCTGATGCGTCGCATCCACGCCGATTTCGAGTTCGGGCCAGGCGCGACCACCGTCAGCACCTCGGTCGACGAGGTGCTCTACCAGCGCAGTGGCGTGTGCCAGGACTTCGCGCACTTGATGCTCGCCTGCCTGCGCGGCATCGGCCTGCCCGCGCGCTATGTGTCGGGCTATTTACTTACCGACCCACCACCCGGCGTGCCGCGGCTGATGGGTGTGGACGCATCGCACGCATGGATTGCGGCCTACTCGCCCCAGCACGGCTGGGTCGAGTTCGATCCGACCAACAACCAGCTTGCCGACGCGCGCTACATCACGCTGACCTGGGGCGCCGATTTCGCCGACGTCGTGCCGCTGCGCGGCGTGATCCTCGGCGGCGGCGACCAGAAGATGGACGTCGAAGTGAGCGTGATCCCGGCCTGATTTCGGAGCGCTCCCGTTAGAGAGTGGGGCTTATTGCAGTGGCCCGGTCCCGTCCTCATGGCGATGTTCGCCATCGACGTGCGCCGCAACACTCTGTCGTGCCAAACGACGCTTGTGGAGACACCGAGATGGCCCGCTTCCAGGTACAGGTGCCGTCCATGGCGCCGCGCTCGATCCCATGCACACGCGCACGAGGGATCGCCGCACTGCCGCGTCACCTCGGACAGCGGGCCCTGCGCCATGAGATGCGCTGCGCACGCCATCTCACGCGATCAGTGCGTCCTTACCCGCGATGCTGGTTAAGGTAGGCACCGAGCCTGCAGTCGTCAAGGGCAACTTCAGGGGCCGCCGTGACGCCGCGTCGCGCGCAGGTCAGCACAACTTTATGAATCGACCTAAGCCTAAGCACGTCACCCTCGATCGCGCCGAGCTTGAAAACGGCATATCTGCGCCGGAACTTGGCCTAGCTAGCGCGCCGTGCGCGCGACTTCGCGCGCCACCGCCTCGCCGAGCTCGATCACCGCGAGCGCGTAATAGCTCGACCAGTTGTAGCGCGTCACCGCATAGAAGTTGCTTGTTCCCGCCACATAACTCGGCGCTGCGTCGCCGTTTTGCAGCTCGACAAGCGCGAGCTTGCCGACACCGCCGGAGGCGTCCAGACGCACGTCGGCCGCCAGTGCCGCCGCATCGATCTGCGCTCCGCGCTCGGCGAACTCGGCGAGCGTGAAGCTGGGCAGGATGTCGGGCGCGAGCAGCGCGGCGCGGTCCGACGCATCGACTGGCACGGCCACCTCGAAGCGCGTCGGCAGCGCGCGACGCCAACCGAATTCGGCGAGGTAGTGCGCGACGCTGCCGATCACGTCGGCAGCGCTGCCGCGCAGATCGACGTGACCGTCGCCGTCCATATCGACCGCGTACTTGTTGAAGCTCGATGGCATGAACTGTGGCATGCCCATCGCGCCGGCGAAGCTGCCCTTGGGCTCGAGCGGGTCGATGCCTTCGCTGTGGCACAGCACAAAGAGGTTCTCGAGCTCGTCGCGAAAGAATGCACTGCGGTCCTTGCGGCCGCCGGGGAAGTCGAACGCGAGCGAGGCGAGCGCGTCGATGACGCGGAAGTTGCCCATCTGCTGGCCGTAGATCGTCTCGACGCCGACGATGCCGACAATGATCTCGGGCGGCACGCCATAGAGCTCCTCGGCGAGTTTGAGCCACTTTTCATTCGCGCGCCAAAACGCCGCTCCGGCCCGGACACGCAACGGCTCGACGAAGCGGCTGCGATACGCAGCCCAATTCTTCGCGGTGCCGGCCGGCGGCGGCATGATGAACTTCGCGACACTGGGGATGAAGCGCGCCTGCTGCAAGGCCGTCTGCACCCACGCGACGTCCAGGCCGCGGCGCTCGGCGAGCTCAGCGCCGAAGGCCATCACGTCGTCGCGGCGACCGTAGGTGACTATGTCGAGCGCATCGTCGGTCGCCTTGCCGGTGGGCTTTACGGCGAGCGCGAGAGGGGCGCCACATAGCAGCGCCGTCGAGAGCAGGCTGAGCACTACGCGCTGCATTGCACAGGATCGAGTCATCGGCGTGATTATCGGACCGGCCTCAGCGCGCGGGCTTGCGACGCGAACGCGCGAGTCAGTGCGGCATCCGGCCGCGCGATCGTCGTGCGGCTGTAGCGCTGGCGCTCCAGCGCATCGAGCAGCGCGGCGAGCCGCTCGCCTGGCGCGCCGTACCGGGCCCGCACGCGCGCGGCGAGCGCGCGCGGTGCTTCGTGCGCCGCGCTGTCCAGCCCGAGGCGCCGCAGCGCGGCGCGCAGCCGTTCCATCTGCCGCACCCACGGGTCGACGCGACGGCGATCCCACCAGGCCCACGCGGCGCCGCTGAGCGCGAGCGAACTGAGCGCGACGATCAGCATCAGCGCGAGGTCTTCCCAGCTCGGCGAGGTGATGCCGAGGTTCTTCAGCATGTCGATCTGTTGGCCGCGCGAGTAGTTCAGCACCCACTGGTTCCAGCGGTTGTTGACCGCCTCCCATCCGTCGCGCAGACTGGCCAGTAATTCGGGGCTGACGTTGCCGAGCGCGCTAGCGACCAGTCCCGGCGCGGGTGCAAGCCGGCTTCCGCGATTGATGCGATCGGGCGCCACTGCGGCGGTCGGGTCGGCGCGCACCCAGCCCGTGCCAGGCTCCCAGTATTCGGCCCAGGCGTGCGCCGAACTCTGGCGCACCGTGTAGTAGCGATCGACCGGCGTCGGGTCGGTGCCTTGAAAGCCCGTGACGACGCGTGCCGGCACGTCGAGCGCGCGCATGATCACGACGAAGGCGGCGGCGAAGTGTTCGCAGAAGCCCTCGCGCCGGTCGAGCCAGAACTCGTCCACCGCATCGCGTCCGTACTCGCCTGGCGCCACGGTGTAGCTGAATTCTCGGGTGCGGATGTGCGCCATCAATGCCGCCGCGAGCACGCGCGGGCCCGCGTTCGCATAGGCCGGAGCGCGGCGCAGCTCGGCGGCCCAGGCCAACGTGCGTGGGTTGTAGCCGGCGGGCAGCTGGACATATTCGCGCAGCCCCGGCGTGACAGTCCGCGGGCCGTGCGTGAACTGCGGCCAGGCCTCGGCCTTGAAGCGCAGGCGCTCGATCACGACCCGATCGGCGAGCCATTGCAGATCGGGCAGCTCGACCGTGCGGTAGCCCTCGATGACGGGCGCGATGTCCGTCGCCTCGAGCAGCGGCAGCCATGTGATCCGCAGCGGCTCCAGCGTCATTTCATAGCGAATCGGCGTGCCGCGTAGCTGCAGGTTGAGGGGCGTGCGCGGCGCACCCCGGATGTCGAAGATCTCGGTCCGCCATTCGCGGCCGTCGAAACGCGACAACACCGGGCCGCGAAAGTACATCGCAGCAGGCGGCGGGGGCGGGCCCTCGAAGCGAATGCGAAATGCGATGCTGTCGTCTAGCGCGAGCTCAGCGACCGACCCCATGCGCATCGTGTTCGACAGGCCGGTCTTGACCTGGCCGTCGGTCGGCACCCCCCACAGCGGCCCGACGCGAGGGAACAGAACGAACATCAGGGCCATGATCGGCGCGCCCCACAACGCAGTGCGAGCTGCCAGCGTGCTGGCCTGGCGCAGACTTGGCTGACCGACGGGCATGTGCACCAGCACCAGCGCCGTGAGCAGGCCCCAGACCGA
>JANYBE010000649.1 GCA_025360945.1 Rhizobacter sp.
CACGCTGCGCTGCAAGAGCAGCACGACAGCGCCGCGGCGCATGCACCGGGCGCCGGGATGGGCCTGGAATTGATGGACGAATCGCGCGTCGAGGTCGACATCGAGATTTCGCGCGCGATCCAACTGATCGACACTACCGCCGAGTGGGAGCTGCGCGAATTGCAGACCTTCACGTCGACTCTGGTGGGCCAGACCCATGTGAGTGCCGAATCCAACCCCTTGCGCCCGCAGGTCTACGCCAACGCCTTGTGGCAGGCGGCATGCGCCGTCAGCTCGCAGCCGGTGCAGCGCGCGACGCTGTTGCGCGTCTCGAGCGGCGTCACCGCTGGCCTGCTGAAGAACGCGTGGGCAGCAGCCTGCACGCGGCTCGAAGCGCAGGGCGTGGAGCCGGGCATCTATCGCAGCATCGTGATCGGCGGCGGCGGTACGCCCGGCCGTGGCCCGGCGCTGCCGGACGTGAACAACCCCAGCACGATGGCCGGTCTGCTGGCCAGCATGCCGAGCGGCTCAGCCACGATGCGGATCAGCGTGGGCAATGCCGCTATCGCGATGGGTTCGCCGTCGACGCGCGGGCCGACGGGCTCTACCAGCGCCGAATTCGAGCAGGCACTGGCACGACTGGACGAACTGCTGCGGCACCTGCCGGCGATGGGCACAGGCGAAACGGCAGACGCGTCCGCCAAGCGGCTGAGCGCGCAGCACGCCGCGCTGGTGGCCAGCGCCCGCACGCCGCACGAGCGCCAGGTCATCGAACTGGTCTCGCGCGTGTTCGACTCGATCGCCAGCGATTCGCAGGTCGCCTCGGCATTTGCGCCCGTGTTCACGCGCTTGCGCGCCTCGGCGTTACGGGTGGCCCTGCACGACCCCGACATGGCGTCGACGACGCGCCATGCCGTCTGGCACTTGATCGACCGCATCGGTGAAATTGGCCATGCCACGCCGCAGACTACTGACACTTACGGCGTGAGGCTGCTCGGTCTATGTCACACCATGGCCGACCAGCTCGCTAACGCGCCCGCTCCCGACGCTACGATGTACCGCCGTGCACTGAACCAGCTCGACACGCTGCTGGTCGACCAGCTGGCATCACAGCTTCAGGCTGCACAACCCGCGGTGCAGGCGCTGCAGCTGGCCGAGCGCCGTGAGCTGCTGGAGCAGCGGGTGTCGCAGCGCCTGGTCGATCAGATGGTGACGGTGCGCACCAGTGCCAGCATGCGACGCTTCGTCACTGGCGCATGGGCCAAGGTCCTGGCCGACGTGATCACGCGTGACGGCGAGCTGGCCGAGTCCACGCACGGCTACATCAAGCTGGTCGATGAGCTGCTGTGGAGCTTGCAGCTGCCGGACCACCCGAAGAGCCGGCAGCGCCTCATCGGGCTACTGCCCGGCATGCTCCAGCGCCTGCGCGCCGGCATGGTGCTTATCAAGCTGCCTGCCGCCGAGCAGACCAGCGTGCTCGACGAGCTGATGGCGATCCACACCGAGGCCTTGCGCCCGAACACGCGCACCGACTCGAGCGCACTGACGCCGGCAGAGATCGTGCAGCGCATGCGCGACGAAGTGCTCCCGGCAAGCACCGGCCACGGCAGCTTCAGCGATTCGGTTATCGACATCGCGTCGATGGAGACTGTGCCCGCGGCACTGCTGCCGAGCCAGGTCAGTGAGCCCGCCGAAGCCCCGCGCCAGCGCATCGACGCGCTGCGCGCCGGCGACCGGTTGCGCCTGTTCCTGCATGGGCGCTGGAGCCGCGTTCAGCTGCTGTGGCGCAGCGACAAGGGGCTGTTTCTGCTGTTCACGAGCGACACTGCGTCGCGCACGCACTCGATCACGCTGCGTGCGCTTGAGCGGCTCGCCGGCGCCGGACTGATGCAGCCGTTCGAAGCGCAGCCGCTCGTGCAGCGCGCGCTCGATGCAGTGATGCGAAACGCCGGCCGCGTCAAGTAAGCGGCACAGCCGCGAGCTGCGTTTCGATCTCACTGGCAATGAAAGCGGGTCGCTCGTGCACGATCCAGTGCGAGGCTCCTGGCACACGCACCAGGCGCATATTCGGCACATAGGCCTCGAGGCCGTCGATCAGCGCGATCGGCAGTGCGATGTCGTCCTCGGCCCAGATCACGAGCGTCGGCAGTTTCACGGTGACAAACTCGGGCGCGAAGGTGATGGCCATGACAGGATCGTCCGGCTTGGTCGGCGGGCGCAGCGGTGACGCACGGTAGTAGTTGCAGCCACCGGTGAGCCCCGCACCCCAAATAGCGCGGTACTGGTCGCGCACCGGTTCCGTGAGCCAACCGCCACCGACGCGCGCCAGATCGGCTGCACCCATGTTTGTAAACATCGGCCACATGCGCGCGAAGTCGTTCTCGGCGAGCAGCTTCTCGGAATCGGGCCGACACAAGAAGTTCATGTAGGCGCTCGCGGCCTGCTGCTCAGGGCTGTGCTGCAACTCGCGCAGGAAGGTCGCCGGGTGCGGCGAGTTGACGATGACCAGGCGCTTGAGCCTCTCGGGGCGCAGCGCTGCGAACGTCCATGCCACGGCGCCGCCCCAGTCGTGCGCGATTAAGGCCTCGAGCGGCCCACCGCCGAGCTGCGCGATCAGCGCATCGAGGTCGCTCATCAGGTGCTTGACGCGATACGCTTCGGGCTCCGTCGGTGCCGACGACGGTCCGAAGCCGCGCAGGTTCGGCGCGACGCAGCGATAGCGATCGGCGAAGTGTTCGAGCAGTTCGTCCCAGACGAAAGCGGCCTCGGGAAAGCCGTGCAAAAACAGCAACAGCGGCGCGCCCGCGCGACCAGTAGCGCGGCAGCTCAGCGTGATGCCGTGCGCCAGCACGGCCTCAAAAGTCTCGATCATGGCGGGCTCCTGTGGGGTCGCTGCGCAGTATCGGATGGGTGTGGTGCCAATCGCGTCACACGCGGGACATCACACGCCGTGCACCCAGTTGTGCAAGACCTTCGCAGCGTCGCCGACGCCGACCTTCTTCAGCGCGGAGAACAGCGCGATGCCCACATCGGCCTCGTCGGTCGCAATTTCGGCAAGCACCGCCTGCGCGCTCGCGAGCGCGGTCGCAGCCTCGCTGCGGTTGAGCTTGTCGGACTTTGTGAGCAGCACCAGCAGCTTGACCGAACCGTTGCCCACGCGCGGACCCACGAAGCTCATCAGCTGCTGGTCAAGGTCGGTGAAGCCGAGACGCGAATCGATCATCAGCACCACGCCGACGAGGCTGCGCCGCACGTCGAGGTAGTCAGCCATCACCTTCTGCCAACGCAGCTTGGCCCCGCGCGCCACCGCCGCGTAGCCGTAGCCCGGCAGGTCGGCAAAGAGCGCGTTCGGCACGATCTTCGGGCCGAGGTCGAACAGGTTGATGTGCTGCGTGCGACCCGGCGTCTTCGACGCGAACGCCAGTCGCTTTTGCTGCGTCAGCGTGTTGATCGCGGTGGACTTGCCGGCATTCGACCGGCCGACGAACGCGATCTCGGGCAGCTCGATTTGCGGCAGCTGATCGAGCTGGCTCGCGGTAGTGCGAAAACGTGCGGTATGGGTCCAGCCGAGGGCGCGCTTTTCGAGATCGGCCTCGGTCAGAACAGGGGCGACTGACGATGCCGCGGGGGCCGAATTGGAATTGTTTTGCTCGGCCATGGAGTCGCCCAAAGCGCTCATTGTAAAATCACAGGGTTTTGCACAAGAAAATAGCTGCACGCCATGAAGTCTGTCGCCATCCTGTTTGCCGGTCTGCTGCTCGCGGCGTCCTCCACGTTCGCCGCCGAGGGCGAGGCCAAGGCCCTCGCCAAGCCCGATCTGGCCAAGGGCCAGGCCACTTCGTCCAATGTCTGCGCGGCCTGCCACACCAACGACGGCTCGCGCGGCAGCCCAGCAAATCCGATTCTGCAAGGCCAGCACCCTGAGTACCTGGTGAAGCAGCTGAGCGAGTTCAAGTCCGGCAAGCGCGCAAACCCGATCATGTCGGGCATGGCCGCGTCGCTCAGCGACGACGACATGAAAAACGTCGCCGCGTTCTACGCAGGCAAGACGGCCAAACCCGGTTTCGCGAAGAACAAGGAGCTGGTGGCGCTGGGCGAGAAGATCTACCGCGGCGGCATCGCCGATCGCATGATTCCGGCCTGCGCCGGTTGCCACAGCCCGACCGGTGCCGGCATCCCCGCGCAATACCCGCGTCTGGCCGGTCAGCACGCCGACTACACCGAGGCGCAACTCGTCGCGTTTCGCAGCGGTTCACGCAAAAACAGCATCCCGATGACCGGCGTCGCCGCGAAGATGAACGACCGCGAGATCAAGGCTGTCGCCGACTACATCGCCGGACTGCACTGAGCGTCCCGCGCTGAACCCGAAGGCCGGTTTCGTACCGGCCCCCTTTTCACGCGATCGCGTTGGCGTGCTTGAGTTGCGCTGTGAAGTCCGCCTGCCGGCAATCGCCGACCCGAGAACCGAATTCTTCGCCGACGGCCACCCCGAAGTGCAGCCCTTCGTCGGCGGCGCGAGATCCGAGTTTGATCAGTTCGACGCCGATTTCGTGCGTGCGATCGGAGACGTGACGCTGATCGTCAAGCACGTGATCAACATCACAGACCTGCCCGACCAGGCACAGGCCAAAGCTGTTTGCACGCAAGAGTTTTCGCGAGCGCGTCTCGAAGAGCTCGCCGCAGCTGTTCGAGCCGACCGATTTCGGCGACGTGATCTGAGCGCGCCGTTAGGGTTAGGCGGCGGTGGTCTTCGCGTCGAGCAGCAGCGCGTCCACACCGTAGAGTTGCGCCAACGCCACGAGCTTGGGCGGCGCGTTACGCAACTCGAAGGGCTTGCCCCATGCGTCGGCCGCGCGGTGGCATTCGAGCAGCACCGCGAGCGCGGACGAATCGAAGTGAGTCAGGTTCGACGCATCGACGACGACCGCGCCACCACTCTCGGTCTTCAACGCCTGCGTGAGCAGGCGTCGTGTGTCGTTCGCCTCACGCGCCGTGACGCTGGCCGGCAGGAGCAACATCGTGCCGGCCTCAGCTCTTGGCCGCGGCGGCAGCCTTGTTGCGCTCGGCGAGCTTGTTGATCAGGCCGTCGATGCCGTTCGCGCCGATCTCTTGCGAGAAGCTGTTGCGGTAGTTCTCGACCAGCCAAACGCCCAGCACATTGATGTCGTACACCTTCCAGGCGCCGCCCACGTTCTCGAGCCGGTAGTCAAGCTGCACCGGGTCGCCGCGGCCTCTGATCTCGGTCTTCACGACGACTTCCTTGTCGTCGGCACCGCCGCGCATCGGCTTGAGCTCGACGGTCTGGTCCTGCACCTGCGCGAGCGCGCCGGAGTAGGTGCGCACGAGGAGGATCTTGAACTCGTCTTGCAGGCGCTTTTGCTGCTCGGGTGTGGCCTGACGCCAGTAGCGGCCGACGGCCGACGCCGTCATGCGCTGGAAGTTGACGTGCGGCATGACCTTCGCATCGACGAGCGCGATGACCTTGCCCACGTCACCTTGCTTGATCGACTTGTCGGCCTTCACTGCGTCGAGCACGTCGCTCGATACCTCCTTGATGAGTGCGTCGGGCGCCTTGGCTGCCTGAGCGTGCGCCAACACAGTGCTCAGGCCCAGCACGGAAGCGGTCAACCAGGGGATCAATTGTTTAGATAACATGAGAATTCCTTTCGGGGTTCGAGATCTTCAACGCGCGAACATGGTTGGCGGTTCACGCCGTGCGGTCGCGGTCATTGGGGTGCAGCGGCGGACGCCGCAGGTGCAGGTGCAGGTGCAGGTGCAGGTGCAGCGGCAGACGCGGCAGACTCAGGCGCGTCGGGCGGCTCGGGCAGCTCGGGCGCATCGCCGTCGAACACCAGGCTACGCCGGCGTTGCAGGTAGGCGTCGCGGATGAAGCTGTATTTGTCGAGCGCGATGTCATCGAGCAGCTTGGTTGCCCCCAGCAGGTTGGCGCGCGTGTTGACGATCTGCAGCACGGTGATCCCGCTCTGCCAGCGGCCGTCCTTGATGAGCGCGGACGGCGATGCAAACCAGCGGTCCGCCGGCAGTGCCAGGGAGTCCCGCACCGAGGACGGGCCGAGCACCGGCCACACGACATAGGCGCCCGCGCCGAAGCCCCAGCGACCGAGCGTCTGGCCGAAATCCTCGTAATGGTGTTCGAGCCCGAATTCGCTTGCAACATCGAGCAACCCGAAGAAGCCGAACACGGTGTTGGTGGTCACACGCACCACGTCCTGGAAAGCCGGCTCGGGCTTGCCTTGCAGCACGTTGTTGACCGCCGACCAGGCATCGGCCGCGTTGGCAAAGAAGTTGTCGACGCTGCGGCGCGCGAACTGCGGCACGATCTTCGCGTAGCCGGTGGCCACCGGCTTCAGTACCTTGTTGTCCAGGCCTTCATTGAACGCGAACACCTTGCGGTTCCAGTTCTCCCACGGGTCGAGCCTTGCACCGGGGCCCCCACGAGCGTCCTTGATGGTTGCGCAACCGCCAAGCGCGAGCAGCAGTGCGGCGATCAGGCCAAGCAGGCCCGCGCGTTTCACTTCTTGCCCCCTGCGGCAGGCGAGGGCGCCGGAGTGGACGAGCCAGCGTCGGCGGCCTTGCTGAACAGGAACTGGCTGATCAGGCTCTCGAGAACGACCGCCGACTGGGTCTGCTTGATGACGTCGCCCGCGACGAAGACCTTTTCCTCGGCGCCTGCCTCTAGCCCGACGTATTGATCGCCGAGCAGGCCGGACGTGAGGATGCGCGCCGACGAATCGCTCGGGAACTGCACGCTGCGCTGCATGTCGAGCCGAACCACGCCTTGATAGGTCTTGGGATCGAGCGCGATCGAGGCGACGCGCCCGACCGTCACGCCCGCGCTGCGCACCGGCGCGCGCACCTTGAGGCCACCGATGTTGTCGAACTTGGCCGTGAGTGAATAGGTGTCACCCGAGGACGTGAAGCTGCCCAGGTTGGCCGCCTTCAACGCCAAGAAAAGCAGGCCCGCGATGCCCAGCAACACGAAGAAACCGACGAGGGTCTCGATGCCCTTCTTACCCATGATTCACCTCATTCATTTTTATCTCCCTGTCGTTGCGCGCCGACCTAGTGCGTGAACATCAGCGCGGTCAGCACGAAGTCCGTCGCCAGCACGCTCAGCGACGAGATCACCACGGTGCGCGTGGTCGCGTGCGCCACGCCCTCGGGCGTGGCCTGCGCCTCGTAGCCCTGGTAAACCGCGACAAAGGTGCAGATCACGCCGAACACAATGCTCTTGACGATGCCGTTGCCGACATCGCGCCACACGTCAACACCGTTTTGCATGATGGACCAGAAGTTGCCGGCATCCACACCGATCAGCTGCACCGCCACCACATAGGCACCCAGAATACCGACCGCCGAAAACAACACCGCGAGCACCGGCATCGCGACGATGCCACCAAGAAAGCGCGGCGCGAGCACGCGGCTCTTCGGATCGATCGCCATCATCTCCATCGCGGCGAGCTGCTCGCCCGCCTTCATCAGCCCGATCTCGGCAGTCAGCGAGGTGCCCGCACGGCCGGCGAACAACAGCGCCGCGACGACGGGCCCGAGCTCGCGCACCAGCGACAGGTTGACGAGCAGGCCGAGGGATTCGGACGCCCCGTAAGTGACAAGCGCGTAATACGACTGCAGCGCCAGCACGAAGCCGACCGCGAGCCCCGAGGCCATGATGATGACGAGCGACAGATTGCCGATCGCGTGCACCTGCGCCACGATCAGGAACGGCCGGCGCATCGCTGCCGGAATATTGCGCAGCAGCTCGACGAAGAAGGTCGCGTTGTGCCCGAGGCCTCGCAACGCATGGAGCACCCTGCGCCCGATGGCTTGCAGTGGATTCGTCACGCTTTCACCCCGAGGTCTTCGGTCAGAGGCCGCGCCGGGTAATGGAAGCGCACCGGCCCGTCGGGTTCGCCGCGGATGAACTGGCGCACCTCCGGGTCGTCGGACGCGTTCAACTCTTCGGGCCGGCCGTGCGCCACGACACGTCCTTGCGACGACAACAGATACGCGTAATCGCAGATCGTGAAGCATTCCTGCACGTCGTGCGAGACGATCAGTGAGGTCGCGCCGGTCGTGTCGTTGAGCGTGCGGATCAAGTTCGCTGCCACGGCCATCGAGATCGGGTCGAGGCCGGCGAAGGGCTCGTCGTACATGATCAGCTCGGGGTCGAGCGCAATCGCACGCGCGAGCGCGACGCGGCGCGCCATGCCGCCCGAGATCTCGGAGATGCGCAACTGCGCCGCACCGCGCAGACCGACCGCGTTGAGCTTCATCAGCACAATGTCGCGGATCATCGTGTCGTCGAGCTCGGTGTGCTCGCGCAGCGGGAATGCGACGTTCTCGTAGACCGAGAGGTCGGTGAACAGCGCGCCGAACTGGAACAGCATGCCCAATCGACGCCGCAGCCGGAACAGCTGCACCTTGTCGCGCGCGTCGACGACTTCGCCGTCGAAACGCACCGTTCCCTGGTTGACCGCATGCACGCCGCCGATCAGGCGCAGCAACGTGGTCTTGCCGCAACCCGAGCCGCCGAGAATGGCTGTG
>JANYBE010000005.1 GCA_025360945.1 Rhizobacter sp.
GAACCGGAGTTCTCAGACGATGAATTTTTCTCAGCGACAAGCGGACCCCCGCCGCCATGTGGTGGGGTTGACGGTTGTCATTCTGTTCCACGTGTTCATCGTTTACGCGTTGGTGACCGGCCTGGCCAAGAAGGTGGTCGATGTGGTGCGCGCACCCATCGAGACCAAGGTGATCGAAGAGATCAAGAAGCCGCCGCCGCCGCCCGAGATCGTCCTGCCGCCGCCGCCCAAGCTCGAAGCGCCGCCGCCGCCGTACATTCCGCCGCCCGAAGTCCAGATCGCGACCCCGCCGCCGCCGCAGCCGACGATCTCGGTCGCGCCCTCGCCCACGCCACCGGCACCTGTGGATATCCGGCCTCAAGCGCCGGCACCGACTGCGCCAGCGCCGGCCCCAGCAGCACCTGCCACGGTATCAGCGGCAGTCGCGTGCTCAAACTACAACACAGTCATGGGTGACGCCGGTTTCCCGAAGGAAGCGATTCGCCAAGGCCTGGAGCGCGGCGATGCGTTGGTCCAGTTCACGCTGTCGCCGAATGGCGAGATCCGGGACGTCAAGGCCATTCGGGCCTCGCATCCGACGTTCGCGCGTGCGAGCACGCGTATCGTCGGCGAGTACAAGTGCCAAGGGCAGGGCCGCGAGGTCATCGTGCAAGTGCCCTTCAGCTACAAGCTCGAATAGGCTGCGGTGTCAGACCTTCGACCCTTCGCTGTCTTTCCCCCATTTTCCAGCCATAGATAGGATCCATATGTTCGCGAGCAAGAAACTCATGTCGCTTAGTGCCACAGTCACGCTACTCGTTGTGCTTGTATCAGGCGGCCTGACCAGCACAACGGCGTGGGCACAAGCCTCCGCCCCGGCTGCCGAAGCCTCGGCCGCCACAGCGTCCGCTGCCGTGGCTCCTGCGGCAGCACCCGCGCCGATCGCCGACGCGACGACGACCAAGGAAACCGTGGACAATCCCTACGGTCCGGGTGCGCTATGGCAGCAGGGCGACTTCGTTGCCAAGTTCGTGCTGGTGCTGCTGGCGTTGATGAGTCTGGGCAGCTGGTACATCCTGATCACCAAGCTCTACGAGAGCATCAAGCTGTCGGGCGAAGCCAAGACCGTGCGCAAGGGCTTCTTCAAGGCCGCGAGCCTGAACGATGCGGTCAAGACGCTCAAGGACGGCAGCGCGTTCCGCTTCATCGCCGAAAGCGGCATGCAGGCGGGTGATCACCACGAAGGCGCGCTCACCGACAACATCGACCGCAACACGTGGGTCACGCTGGGCGTGCAACGCAGCATGGACGACGTGCGCAACCGCCTGCAGGACGGCCTGGGTTTCCTTGCCACCGTCGGCTCGACCGCGCCGTTCATCGGACTGTTCGGCACGGTCTGGGGCATCATGCACGCGCTAACCGCCATCGGCATCGCCGGCCAGGCCTCGATCGACAAGGTCGCCGGCCCGGTGGGTGAGGCGCTCATCATGACCGCCTTCGGCCTGGCCGTGGCGGTGCCGGCCGTGCTCGGCTACAACTGGCTGGTGAGCCGCAACAAGGTCTCGATGGAAGCCGTGCGCGGCTTCGGCGCGGACCTGCACGGCATCCTGATGGGCGCCAAGATCGGCGCTGGTCGCTGAGCGTCGCGAAGAAAAAGGCGCACGCGCAGCCACACAAGGAAGCCTCCATGGCGATGAACATAGGATCCAGCGGGGGAGACGAGGACGAAGTCGTCTCCACCATCAACACCACTCCACTGGTGGACGTGATGCTGGTGTTGCTGATCATTTTCCTGATCACCATCCCGGTTGTCACGCATACGGTACCGATGACCTTGCCCAAGGAAACCAACATCGCGCACCAGACCAAGCCCGAGAACATCGAGATCTCGGTCAACAAGGACGGCGACGTGTTCTGGAACGCGCGCCTCGTGCCCGACAACGATGCCTTGTTCCGCAAGCTGAAGGTCATTGCGGTACTCATTCCGCAACCCGAGATTCACATCCGCGGTGATGAGAAGGCACGCTACGAGTCGATCGGCCGGGTTGTCTTCGCGTGCCAGCGCGCGGCGATCCAGAAGATCAGCTTCGTCACCGAACCCCCGCCCAAAGGATAACCAGCCATGGGAATGAACATAGGCGCAGGCGGCGGCTCGGGAGGCGATCCCGAGCCGATGATGGACGTCAACACCACGCCGCTCATCGACGTGATGCTGGTGCTGATCATCATGCTGATCATCACGATTCCGGTGCAACTGCACTCGGTGAACCTGAACATGCCGGCGGGCAACCCGCCGCCGCCGCTGAAGGAGCCGGTGGTTGTCACGATCGACGTCGACTTCGACGGCACGATTCTGTGGAACGGCGAAGCCGTCCCGTCCCGGCAGGCCTTGCAGGTCCGGCTGCACGATGCAGCGGTACAAGCCGACCAGCCCGAAGTGCATGTGCGGCCGAACAAGCTGGTCGAATACAAGTACGTCGCCGAGGTGCTCGCCGAGGCCCAGCGTCTGGGCGTGTCCAAGCTGGGAATGGTCGGCAACGAGCAGTTCGTGAAGTGAGCGTATGAACAGACAGATGAAGCGGCTGATCGTTGCGGTAGCCGCCGTGCTGGTGTTTGGCACGGCGTACGCCCAGGGCGTGCGCCCGGAGCTGGGCAAGCCGATGCAGGCCGCGCAGGACATGATCAAGGCCGGCAAGTACCGCGAGGCGCTGGCCAAGGTCCGGGAAGCGGATGCAATCGGCGGCAAAAGTGCGGCCGAGAACCTGCTGGTCGAGCGCATGCGCCTGGCCGCGGCTTCCGGCGCGGGCGACGCCGACACGGCGGCCAAGGCCTTCGAGACGGTCGGCCCCAGCATCAGTGGTGCCGACAAGCTGCGCATGATCGAGTCGATCGCCGGCACCTACTATCGCGCCAAGGACTACGCGAAGGCACAGCAGTGGTACCAGCGCTACTTCCGCGAAGGCGGCACGAACGGCGCGAACCGCACGCTGATGATCCAGACCCAGTACCTGTCGGGCGATCTCGCCGGCGTTTCGAAGGAGCTGATGGCGGATATCCAGAGTTCTGAGCGCAGTGGTGCGACGCCGAACGAAGACCGCATCAACATGCTGATGAACGCGGCAATCAAGCAGCGCGACGTGAGCAGCGAGGCGTTTGCGCTCGAACGCCTCGTGATGTACTACCCTAAGAAGGAGTACTGGGTCACGCTGCTCAGCCGCCTTCAGCGCAAGCCCGGCTTTTCGGACCGGCTCGCACTGGACACCTACCGCCTGTCGCTGGCGACCGGCAGCATGACCGCCGGTGCTGACTTCTCCGAGATGGCGCAGCTCGCCCTGCAGGCCGGCTCAGGCGCCGAAGCGAAGCAGGTCGTGGACAAGGGCTTCGCAGTCGGCGCGCTGGGCACGGGTGCCGAGGCCGATCGCAGCAAGCGGCTGCGCGACCTGATCGCCAAGCGCACCGACGAGGCCAAGAAGACCGCCGCCGATGACGAGGCAGCGGCTCTCGTGGCGAAGGACGGCAACGAGCTCGTGACCATCGGCCTGAACCAGGTCTTCGAGGGCCAGAAGGTCAAGGGGGTTCAGCTGATGCAGCAAGGCATCGCAAAGGGCGGCCTGAAGCGCCCTGAAGACGCCAAGCTTCACCTGGCGATCGCGCAACTGATGGCGGGCGACAGCGCCAAGGCGCAGGCGACCTTGAGAACCGTCAGTGGCAACGATGGAACTGGCGATTTGGCGCGCCTGTGGTCGCTGTACGCGCGACGCACGAAGGGCTGAGCGGCAATTGAAGCTGGCATGGGATCGTCACGATCCCGCCCCGTCCGGCATCACTTCGGTGCGAGCCGGATCGCGCCATCGAGGCGAATCACCTCGCCATTCAGCATCTCGTTGGTGACGATCTGGTGTACGAGTTTCGCGTAGTCGGCCGGTGTGCCCAGGCGGCTCGGGAACGGCACGCCCGCGGCAAGCGCGTCCTGCACCTCCTGCGGCATCGTGAACAGCATCGGCGTGCCGAAGATGCCAGGCGCGATCGTCATATTGCGAATACCGTTGCGTGCTAGATCGCGTGCGATCGGCAGCGTCATGCCGACCACGCCGCCCTTGGATGCCGAATAAGCGGCCTGGCCGATCTGGCCATCGAAGGCCGCTACGCTCGCGGTTGAGATCAGCACGCCGCGCTCACCGGTGGGCTCCGGTTCGTTCTTGCTCATCGCCTCGGCAGCCAGGCGAATCATGTTGAAGCTGCCGACCAGGTTCACGGTGACGACCTTGGCGAACATGTGTAAAGCATGCGCACTGTCCTTGCCGACGGTCTTCGCGGCAGGTGCGATGCCGGCACAGTTGACCAGCCCGACGAGCTTGCCCATCGACACGGCCTGCGCGACGACAGCCTGGCCATCGGCCTCCTGGCTCACGTCGCACTTGACGAACTTGGCAACCCCGGCGCCGCCGAGTTCCTGCGCGAGCGCCTCGCCCTTGTCGACCTGCAGATCGGCGATCACGACCTTCGCGCCATGACCGCGCAGCATGCGCGCCGTGCCTTCGCCCAGGCCAGAGGCTCCGCCAGTGACGATGAAAACCTTGCCGTTGATGTCCATTACTTCAGCGCCTCCAGTGCGCGCGCGGTGATTTCGTCGACGCCACCGGTGCCACTGATCTTGCGATAGCGCGGTGCCTCGGGCGCGCCGGTCGCGGCCCAGCTCGAGTAGTACGCGACGAGCGGCTGGGTCTGATTTTTGTAGACCTGCAGGCGGTTGCGCACCGTCGCTTCTTCGTCGTCGACGCGCTGGATCAGCTCTTCACCGGTGAGGTCGTCCTTGCCCGCGATTTTCGGTGGATTGAACTTGACGTGGTAGGTGCGCCCGGAGGCGACATGCACGCGTCGGCCGCTCATGCGCTCGATGATCGCAGCGTCGGGGACGTCGATCTCGAGCACCACATCGAGCTTCACGCCGGCCTGTTTCATCGCATCCGCCTGCGGAATGGTGCGCGGGAAACCGTCGAACAGGAAGCCGTTGGCGCAGTCGGGCTGTGTGATGCGTTCCTTTACCAGACCAATGATGATGTCGTCACCCACCAGCGCCCCCGAGTCCATCACCTTCTTCGCGGTCAGACCGAGCGGCGTTCCGGCCTTCACGGCGGCGCGCAGCATGTCGCCTGTCGAGATCTGCGGGATCGCGAATTGTCTGCAGATGAAGGCGGCTTGCGTTCCTTTGCCCGCACCTGGCGGGCCCAACAGGATCAGTCTCATGGGTATGCCTCGATATCAGAGTTCTGCGTGCGCCATGGCAGTGTTTGCAGGGCGCGAATCGATTCGAGAATAACATGCGTACCCCGTCGCGAACCTGACGGGAAAACACCCGAACGGGCAGGCACGGATTCAGGCAAACAGTGCTCGAACGCGCACCAGATCCTCGGGGGTGTCCACACCCGGAGCGGGTCGTGCATCGCTCACATGCACCACGATTCGGTGGCCATGCCAGAGCACCCGCAACTGCTCCAGCGCCTCGATGGTTTCGATCGGGCTGATCGCCAGCGTCGGGAAGCGCCGCAGAAAGCCGGCCTGATACGCGTACAAGCCCATGTGACGCAGCGGTGCGAACATGCTCGCCAACGGGTTCGAGCCCGCGGCCCGCGCATCGCGCCACCACGGGATCGCGGCGCGCGAGAAATAGAGCGCTCGCCCCGCCGCATCGAGCACGACCTTCACGACGTTGGGATTGTCCAGGTCGGCCAGCGTGTCGATCGCATGCGCGGCGGTGCTCATCACGCACTCGGGGTGCTGCGCGAGCAGTTCGGCGCATGCGTCGATCAGGCCAGGATCGATCAGCGGTTCGTCGCCTTGCACGTTGACGACGAGATTGTTGCCATCGAGGCCGATCAGCTCGCAGGCTTCGGCGAGCCGATCGCTGCCGGTCGGGTGATCGCTGCGCGTCAGCAGTGCGTCAACACCATGGGCGGTGCAGACCGCGAGGATGTCCG
>JANYBE010000021.1 GCA_025360945.1 Rhizobacter sp.
GAACAGGACAGTGAAACGCCTCAGCGCCGATGATAGTGCGGGTTCCCGTGTGAAAGTAGGACATTGTCAGGCTACTATTAGAGAAGCCCTCGTCGAAAGACGAGGGCTTTTCGCTTTGGAGCCGCATATTCAGTTATTGCGGACTATTCCATCGGCAACGGATATGGCTCCTGACGCAGCCAGATTGCCAAGTAGAGCGCGGCACCAGGAGGCAAACGCCGTCGCCTGGAAATGCAAGTGATGCGCCAGGTGCATATAGGGCGTCTCGCCCAGCCACTCCATCAAATCGGCCGTTGGCACTTGCTGCACCTCCAGCAAATGAAACTTGATTAGGACCTTGGCTGCATGCTGCGCGTGTTGCGAGGGATCGGCAACGAAACGATCGAGCCGGCGATACGCGCGGCCGATCGCCTCGGTCGCGCTCTGAAATGGCCTGCCGTGACCCGGAATCACCCATTGAACCGGCAAAGTGCTCAACAGATCGAGTGTCGCACGGACATCGTCGAAAGCATTCGCACCTTCGAGTTCCGGAAAGACGACGCCGAAACCGTTTTCCCACAGCGCATCGGCCGAGATCAGCAGCTGAAGCTCTGGCTCATAGAGCACCAACGATTCCGGGTCATGACCTGGCGCCGCAAGCGCTTGCCAGGACCGTGATCCGCACCGGACCTCGCAACCGGCCTGGATGGATTCGGTACGCCTGAATCGCGGGCAATGCTGACTGGTCGCGCGGTAACTCAGCTTTTCCTCATCCCACTCGTCGACTTTGGTCGCCTCACCGGCGGGGACAGCGATCGAGCAGGCAAATTCGGCCTGAAGCGCATGGTTACCACCACAGTGGTCCGAGTGCAGATGGGTGTTGAGTAGTCGCTCCAGCGGCCGCGAGCCCAGCGCTCGCCGAACCAGAGACACAGTCTGTGCCGCATGGGTGTGGAAGCCCGAATCGACCAGTGTCGATCCATGCGAGTCGTTTCCTGTGAACAACACGTTGTTCGATGACAGCCAGCCGCGCTCGAACACTGTCAGGCCCGCGATTTCGAAAAGTCGATTCATGACGATGTCCTAGGGATGCAGTCGCGACGATACCCGCCCTCGATTGCTACCGAAGTCGCCGGAAGGCTGGCGAGTGCCTGCTTGGTCGTACTGACCGACTCGGTGTCGCTGGCATCGGCGAGGAATAACGAAGAAGCGAGTGCCCGCTCCCTTGCTGCGACAAGCCTGATGAACTCCTGCGCACCTCTCATGGTTCGGAAGGTGTCAAAACCACTTTCAAGAAAGCCTTGCAACTGCGCCAGGCCCGCTATCTGCGCGGGTCGGCGCATCAGGCGCAGGCTGTTGCGCAGCAACGGCGCGCGGGTAAATTGATCGAGTCGCAATGCGACTTCCAGCGTGAGCAGGATTTGGGACTCGCGGTCTTCAGCGCGACCGGTGGCCTGCCACGCACGGAGATAGTCGTGTGCCCTCACCTGTCCCTCGTCGAGGTGCACGGCCATGGCTGTGTCCAGCGCTTCGGACAGGGCATGCAAGCGAGCCAGCGTCGCTACGGTTTGAACGACGTCGCTCGGAAACAAGCGCACGAGTGCAGGCACGACGCGCGCAAACTGCGTGTCGCGGCGGCTAAAGTCACTCGGGCCGTACAGCTCGTCCAGAAAGAAGCGAGCGGCCGCGCCATAGCGCGCCGTGACGAGCAGATCCGCATAGGTATGCGAGAAACGACGCTGCTGAAACTCCTTCAGCGCCGAAACCTTCGCAGTCAGCCCAGGCTCGCTCGCACGCAGTGCGCGCTCATCGGCCACGGCTTCCAGGTTCGCGAGAATCTCTGCGGCAGTGGCGTTCATTCGAATACGGGGGACTGGGGCCTCCCAGTCTACCGGGCAGTGACCGGGGCGCCGAGCCACTGGTAGCATGCCGCGATGCTGGCCCGTCTTCAGAAGCTGCTTGTCGTCGCGTTGCTGGTCTCAGCGACGATGTGGGCCGTCATCCTCACCTTGCTTGGCCACCCGCAGTGGGGTGCATGCGTCGCGGTGCTGATCGTGCTCGGCTATGCCCTGTTCCTTGGCGTCGAGTTCGCGCTGCTGTACCTCATGCAGGAGTCGGGGCCAGCGCCGCGCGCCCGCCCGGGTCAGCTGCTGCGAGCGTGGTGGGGCGAAGTCGTCACCGCCCCGCAGGTGTTCTTCTGGCGACAGCCGTTCCGCTCCCACGCCGAACCCGATCACATTCCTGATGGCGTCATCGGCCAGCGCAGCGTCGTATTCATCCATGGCTTCGTTTGCAACCGAGGCCTGTGGAACCCATGGATGCGCGAGTTGCGTGCTCGCAAGACACCATTCATCGCCGTCAATCTGGAGCCGCTGTTCGGCTCGATCGATCACTACCCGCGAATCATCGAAGTGGCGGTCGCGCGGCTCGAGGCGGCCACCGGACAGGCCGTGACACTGGTCGGGCACAGCATGGGCGGGCTGGCCATCCGCGCGTGGCTGCGGCAGTTCAATGCCGACGCGCGCGTGCATCGCGTCATCACGATTGGTAGCCCACACCAGGGCACCTGGCTCGCGCGCTACGGCCACACCGTCAATGGCCTGGAGATGCGTCTGCGCAGCCCTTGGTTGAGCGATCTGGCCGCCGCCGAGCCGGCCACGCGTGCGACACGCTTCACCTGCTTCTACGGGCATTGCGACAACATCGTATTCCCCGCCGCCTCGGGTACGCTGCCGGGTGCGCAGAATCTGCACGTGCCCGGCACGGCGCACGTGCAAATGGCTTTTCAGGCCGAGGTATTCAACGAGGTATGGCGCTGGCTGAGCACGCCGACTGACGCATCCAGGGCAGAGGCGGCCGCCCTCGCGACGCCGGCCCGGTAGGCCATCCAGCCGACCACCAAGGCGCAGCCCAGGTGCATCAGCGTGTGGCCGCTGATCCACCCGCTTGCATGGAAGATCGGCGCGTCGGCGAGCGCGAGCAGCTTCGAGATCGCGTATAGCACGAGGGCGATCCACCAGTCCGAGCCACGCGTTTGCGTGCCCGGCAAGCGAAGCACGGCAATCGGGATCAACAGCAGCGGGATTGACTCGATCAGCAGCAGTGCGCGCAGATCGGCATGCCCTTGGTGTTGCCCGACATACGCGGTCGCTGCGCCCGTTAGAAGGACTGCGATCGTGGCACACACACACACAGAGCCGGAGCCGAAACGCGCGTCCACGCGCTCGGCGAGCAAACCCAGGGCGAGCAGCACGAATGCGCAGGCCTGACAGGCGCGCGAGGCGACCAGCTGCGCGTCGCTCGGCGCTGCGTGATAAATCGCCGCAGCGAACGCCGCCGCCATCACCCACAGGTGAAAGCCTTGCAAGGGGCGCCGCAGTGCACGCGGCCAGGCACTGATGCGCGTCGCGCACCAGCCCCACACCGCGAGCCAAAAAACGAGCAGATTGACTAGCACATTGGCGGTGTTCGGTATGTGCATCCACGAGCGGCCGTCGGCGTATTCATGAACGTGCGCGCCAGTCGGCAGCGGGCCCCAGGCCAGCAGGCCCAGCGCAACGAACAGCAAAAGGGTCGCGAGCAAAGTGAGCGCGCCGCGCCTGCTGCTCATCGTGTCGTACACGTCGATGACCGAACTGTGCTGGTTTCCACGGCCCGCAGTGTCTGCGTCGCGCGGGCCTCCCGCAATCACCCAAAGGAGCGCCCGGGGTCAGCAGATCCGCCAAGCCAAGTCGTTCACCGCAACCACTTGTCCACGGTACGCTGGTACTCGCCGGTTGCCTTGGCCAGGTGCAGCCATTGATCGACGAAGGATTTCATCACTGCATCGTTGCGTGGCAGCAGCCAGGCCATCTCGCCATATTGCAGCGGCGTGTCGGGGTTGACGGCGCACAGGCCGGGCTTGAGCTTTTGCTGTGTCAGCGCCTCGGCCGCTTCGGTCACGAACACATCGGCGCGCTTTGCAAGGATCTCGTCGAAGATCGTCAGGTTCTCGGGGTGGATCGTCAGCGTCGCGGTTTTGAAGTTGGCCTTCGCGAAACGTTCGTTGCTGCCGCCCGGGTTCGCGATCACGCGAACGCCGGCCTTATCGATCGTGGCCACGCTCTGGTACTTGGCGACGTCGTCGCAGCGTACGATCGGCGTCTTGCCGTTGACCATGTACGCGTTGCTGAAGAACGCGCGCTTCTGGCGCTCGGTAGTGACTGAGATGCCACCGATGGCGATCTCGCACTTGCCGGCGCTGAAGTCGGGCATCAGGTTGGCCCAGCTGGTTTTAACGACTTCGAGCTTGGCGCCCATCGCATTCGCAAGGGACTGCGCCAGATCGATGTCGATGCCCTCGTAGCCGTTGTCCGGCTTGAGGAAGCTGAACGGCTTGTAGTCGCCCGGAGTGCACGCGCGCAGCACGCCAGCCTTCATCACGGTGTCGAGCGCCGACTCGGCGTTCGACTGGGCCTGCACAGCGGCGCCGCACGCGGTCAATGCGACGCACAGCACCCCACGCGAAAGAATCTCAACCATGCTTACTCCAGTCTGCCGGGGTTCATCGAGCGCCAGTCTCGGGCTCGGCCTTCAGGACACCGCGTCGGACCTGATCGAGTTCGATACTCTCAAATAATGCGCGGAAGTTGCCCTCGCCGAAACCCTGATCACCCTTGCGCTGGATGATCTCGAAGAAGATCGGCCCAATCACGGTCTGCGTGAAGATCTGCAACAGCAGTTCGTTCGGCGCACCCTGGTGCGTCGCGCCGTCGATGAGGATGCGCAGACGCTTGAGTTCGTCCAGGTTCTCGCCGTGGTTCGGCAAGCGCCGGTTGACGAGGTCGTAGTAGGTCGCAATCGTGTCCTGAAACAGCACCCCGCGCATACGCATGGCGTCTACCGTGGCGTAGATGTCGTCGGTGCCCATCGCGATGTGCTGGATCCCTTCGCCGTGGTACAGGTCCAGGTACTCGGCGATTTGGCTCTTGTCGTCCGAACTCTCGTTGATCGGGATGCGTATCTTGCCGCACGGGCTCGTCATCGCCTTGCTCTTCAGGCCGGTGAGTTTGCCTTCAATATCGAAGTAACGCACCTCGCGGAAATTGAACAGCCGCTCGTAAAAGTCGGCCCACTCCTTCATGCGGCCACGGTGCACGTTGTGCGTCAAGTGGTCGATGTAGGTCAATCCAAAGCCCTTCGGGGCGGCTGGCGCTGCGGCGATCGGCACGAAGTCGACGTCGTAAATGCTGATGTTGCCGATCGCACCGGTGGCCGCGGCATTCTTGCCGTGCCAGCGGTCGACGAAGTAGATCAGGCTGTCGCCGATCCCCTTTATCGCCGGGATGTTCAACTCCATCGGCCCGGTGTGGTTGTCGAAGCCCCAGGCACCGAGTTCGAGCGCACGTTCGTAGGCCTGCTTCGCGTCCGTTACACGGAAGGCCATCGCGCACACGCTTGGGCCGTGCTGGCGCGCGAAGCGCTGCGCGAACGAGTTCGGTTCGGCGTTGATGATGTAGTTCACCTCGCCCTGGCGGTACAACGTGACGTTCTTGGTGCGGTGCTTCGCGATCGGCGTGAAGCCCATGGTCTCGAACTGTTGGCCTAGCGCCACCGGGTCGGGCGCGGCGTACTCGACGAACTCGAAGCCGTCGGTGCCCATCGGGTTGTCCCAGGGAGTGAATTGCATACCCGTCTCCAGTCAGTTTGGCGTGACCGAAACTGTAGGGTGGCGCCCCCGCAGTTTTTTTGCAAGTTCTGGCGCCAATTCGCTGTTTGACGCATGAAATATGCAAAATCCCAGTAATGAAAAATGCACAGCAGCTGGATGCTATCGATCGGCGCATTCTTCGCGCGTTGCAAGCCGACGGCCGCATGATCTACGACGCCCTGGCCGCGCAGGTAAGCCTGTCGCCATCGGCCACGCTGCGCCGTGTCAAGCGGCTCGAAGAATCGGGTGTGATCGCGGGCTATGTGGCGCTGGTGTCACCCGAGCGCGTCGGCCTCGGCCTGACGGCCTATCTCAACGTGCGACTCGAAAAGCACTCCGAGGTCCACAAGCGCACGCCAATGGATCTTTTTCGCGCCGCGGTCCAGACCTGGCCCGAGGTCGTCGAGTGCGCGGCGCTGACCGGCGAGATGGACTTCCTGCTGCGCGTCGTCGTGCAGGACATGGCGCATTACTCGCGCTTCATCATGGACACGCTGCTCAAGCACCCGAGCGTCGAGGACTGCAAGACCAGCTTCGTGCTGGACCGGGTCAAGAACACGACGGCTGTGCCGGTGTGAGCTCAGATACCGCGCACCAGCTGCAGCGTCGCGTCGGTTGACAGATTCAGCAACGTCGCGATGTCGCTCACATCGTCCGGGATGGCCGCGTTGTTCCAGTCTTGCGCGGTGTGACGCGCCAGTCGCAGCGCCAGCATCACGGTGCGCACGCTGGCGTCGTCGGCGTGGCGCTCGTCGCTGATGCGGATCAGCAGTTCGGGTAGCCGCCAGGCTTTCATCAGCGATTGCTGCAGGTCGGGCAGTTCGACATTCAGCACCGCGAGCTGTGCGACGCTCGAACGCAGCGTCGAGTCGGCCCGCTGCGCATCGCGGATTCGCAGCGCCAAGGCCGGTGCATGGCACCACAGCAGCAGCTCGGCGAAGTCGTGTAGCAACGCCGCAGCGTGAATCACCGCCGCGTCGTGGTCCATTCGGTGCACCGCAAAGCCGAGCGCGAAGTTCGCGCCGCGGTGCGCGCGGCGCATCGTGTCGGTCAGTCCGGCGAGCGCTTCGGGTACATCGGCAAGCCGCTCCTCCACCGTCGGTTGCGGGCCGAAGGCGTTGAAGAATGGTGAGATGCCCATCAGCACCAGAGCCGCGGTGACCGTCTCGGTGTCGGTCACGACGCGGCTGCTGCGGTGAGCGGCCACATGGGCCATCACCTTCAACGTCATCAGCGGGTCGCCCGAGATCATCTCGCCGATGCTGTTGGCGTCGACCTGGTCTTCGTTCAGGCGCAAGGCTTCGAGCGATTCGGCCGTTTGCGCCAGCACCGGGATCTCGGCGGCGCGGAAATGCATCGTCCATGCGGCGAGATCGCGCAGGGGCTGGGTGAGCCTGGGCCCGGTGGGAGCGGCGGGACTCGTCATCGTGAGGTCAAGCGGATCACAGTGATTGGCTTATCGGCGCAACGCGCACAAGGCTTGAGTTCGCGCTCGTTCGCTAGACCGACAGCACGTGACCTTGCGCCGGATTCACCGTGCCGGCAAGCAGCGCTGCGTAGGTCGTGGCGATCGCCGCCTCACCCTTGCCACGCACCACCTGAAGCCACGGGTTCGCGCCAGCCGTCACCGGGCGCATGAATGCTGACCAGGCGTTGGCGAGCTGCTGTTGCAGGCCGCCCGGGCCCCAATCGGCGTTGCGCTTCGTGACCTGCGCCGGGGCGAAGAACAGCGCCGGCCTCGGGCCGGGCAGGCCTTTGCCGCTGCCGAGCGCGTCCCAGTGCGTACCGCCGACCGAGCAGCTGTAGCTCAGCTTGTCGCCGAAGTGCCGGTGCACGCTCGAGCGCACTGCAACGCTGCCGCTGAAATCGACGTAGACGGTGGCCACGTCGGCCGCCAGCGCGACAATCTCATCGTAGCCCAGCACCTGGTCATAGCAGCCGAGCGCGCGCGTGAACGCGAGATTGCCTGCCGAGGTCAGGCCGATCACCTTGACCGCGGCGTCGCTGCCGCGCCGCTGCGCGAGGCAGAACGCAGTGCCGTAAGCGGTCTTGCTCGACGCGCTGGACAGCACCACAGAGCGCGCGCCGAAGAATGCGTTGTCGGCGAGAAAGTCGTCGATCAGGAACGAGGTGATGAACAACGGGCGCAGGAGTGCCTGCTCGGCCTCGCGAGTAGCCACGTAGCCCGGGTCGGTGGCGCAGCGGCTGTAGTGGTTGTAGACCGCATGCAACTCGCGACGGTGCTCGGCACCGTCGAAGAACCCGCCCGGCGTGACGCGGGCCGGCTCCAAAACCACATCGCTCGCGATCGGGTAGTAGCCGTAGAAGCGCTCGCCGACGGCGACGCCGTCACAACGCGATTCGACCACGTTCGCGAAGCCCCAGACCGGAATGCAGCCGGTCGCAGCGTCGCCGGTCGGGAAAAACCCCCAGTAGTTCATCGCGTCGCCGAACGCGGCGTAGGTGATGTTGTTCGACGTGAGCGCGAATGCGTCGATGTGCAAACGCACCGTGCCATCCCTCAACGCCGCGGGTTCGCCGTGGGTCCAGTGGGCGTTGTTCAGCTTCCCGCGCTCGACGATGAACGTGGCGGTCATGGGCAATCTCCTGTGCTGGTCATCTACCATGGAGTATCGCGTCTGAGGTCTTCCATGAACACCGTCAAACTCCCCGATACAACCTTACTGCCCGCACTCGGCCTGGGTTCCTGGCACATGGGCGAATCGGCCGCCAGCCGCGGGCGGGAGGTCGCGGCGGTGCGCCTCGCACTGGAACTCGGCTATCGCGTGATCGACACCGCGGAGATGTACGGCGACGGCGGTGCCGAGGAGGTCGTTGGCCGCGCGCTCTCGGAGGCGCTACGCGCCGGCACGGTGACGCGCGATCAGGTGTTCGTCGTCAGCAAGGTCTACCCGCACAATGCGAGCCTGGCCGGTGTGGCGGCGGCGTGTGAGCGCAGTCTGAGGCGCCTCGAACTGGATCGCATCGACCTCTACCTGCTGCACTGGCCCGGCCCGCACCCATTGCGCGAAACCGTCGCCGGCTTCGAGGGGCTGCAAGCGCAGGGCCGCATCGTGCATTGGGGTGTGAGCAATTTCGACACCGACGACATGACGCAGCTCAGCACCGTTCCCGGCGCTGCGCGCTGCGCCACGAATCAGGTGTACTACTCGCTGAGCGCCCGGGGCGCTGAATTCAACCTGCTGCCATGGCAGCGCGCGCGATCGATGCCGCTGATGGCGTATTGCCCGCTCGACCAAGGCGATCTGGCACACGACGCGGTGCTGCAAGCGATTGGCGAGCGTCACGGTGCGACGGCATCTCAGGTGGCGCTTGCCTGGTTGATCGCGCGCGGTGGCGTGATGCCGATTCCGAAGGCCGTGCGCGAGACGCACCTGCGCGCGAACCTCGCTGCGGCCGACCTCGGGTTGAACGAAGCCGACCTCAGCGAGATCGAGCGGCGCTTCCCTGCGCCGCGGCGCAAGCAGGCGCTGGCGATGCGCTGACGCGGGCCGCGCGCGTTCATCACAGGCGCCGCACGCCAGCGAGCCAGCCGACGAGTTGACCGTCCAGGTACAGAGCGCCCTCCGGCGCGCCCGCCTCAGCGTAAAACTCGAACCGAGCCACCGGGTGCGGCGACCGGGCAGCGCGCCTCGCCAGGCGGCGCGACAAACGTGCGAGCGCAGCGCTGGCACTGCGCAGCCCCACGGCGGCCAAGTGGCGCGCTGCTTCGCGGGCCGGGCGCGGCGCTTCGACGGCGCCGGCGCCGGCGCGGAGATACTTCTGGCTCGACATGATGGTGTCCTTCATCGGGTGCGCGGCGTCACCGCGCGCTGTTCATGGGCTGTGCTGTTTCATCTGGTCCAGTTCGCGCCGCAGCATCCGGCTGCCTTGCCGGCGCATCGCGCCGCCACCGGGTTGGTGGCAGCCGGCGCGGCGGAAATGAGCGGGTGCCACGAGCGGATTGCGGGGCTTGAGGGGGGTGACGGTGATCTTCATAAAAGCTCTCCTTGTTCAGTCGACAAAAACAAAATGGCCCGG
This sequence comes from Rhizobacter sp., assembly GCA_025360945.1. Taxonomy (GTDB): domain Bacteria; phylum Pseudomonadota; class Gammaproteobacteria; order Burkholderiales; family Burkholderiaceae_C; genus LMDS01. The sequence continues at coordinate 9,710 of JANYBE010000021.1, forward strand.
GGCGATGAACGCAACCCGGGCCATGTGACGCCTGACGCGTCGCGGCGCGTCAGTCAGCGTGGCGGTGAACCCGGTGGGGCAGCAAGCGAAGCGTGGGTCAGGGACATGAAATGCGAGGGGTGGGTTGATCGGCTGGGCATCTTCGCGGCGTACGGCTCTGCTTGCGAATTGCGCAAATGATAAACGAATGATTATCTTGCGCAAGAGGTCTTGCGCAAGAATTTGAAGCCGCGTTGCAAAATGGCTAAGCGCGGTTTCAACGCTTCGGCTTGAGCGGCTTCACGGCTGCCTGCGTCTTGCTCCACAGCTCGCGACCGTCGTCCTCGGGCGGCTTGGTCGCACCGGGCTTTACGGACATTGGCGGCGACGGTGCCAGCACCTCACCGAGCAGGTCGAGCAGTCGTGTGCGGGCGCGCTGCGGATGGCGGCGGTAGTAGGTGAGGACGAGGCCGACGATGAAGCGCTCGTCGTCGTCTTGGGGAACGTTGCGTTGGCTCTCGTCCGGGGTGGCGGGCGCTGCGGTTGGCGTGCCGTGCGGCTGGTCCATCCAGCCCATCGGTTTGCGGCACAGTTGCTCGAACTGCCGCGCCAGTCGCTCGCCGATCTGGCGCGAGCGTCCCTTGATCTGGCTCCAGTAGCTCGGCTGGATCTGCAGGCGCTCGGCGAAGCGTCCTTCGAGGCCGCGCAGCGTCGCCGCATCGGGGTATTTGATTGTCGCGTGAACAAACTCGTCGAACAGGATCAGGGCGTTGTCGAGGCGGATCTGCGCGACATCGCGGGGGCCGGTGGTCATGTGGCAGATGATAAAGCGGTCTTGAGCAGCCAGCGCAGGCCCAATTCACGCAGGACGGGAAGGGCCACGATGAGCAAAGTGGGTGCTCGCCTGGATGGCAGCCGGGTTGACGACGGCGCTACATGCCGCCGGTCCGCCCGACCCGGCGCGCCGCGCGACGCTTGCGCAGGCTCTGCTCGACAGCCTGGCGCTGACGACGCTCTGAGCGCGCGGCTCCAGCCCGGCTTGCTCGCTGCAACTGAAAGCCTTGCCCTGGGGTGCGCGCGCCGGTGGAAAATCGGCGTTCCCCCATGTCTCTTAAGGACCCGCTTCGATGACCACGCTCGGAACCCCGCTCTCACCCCACGCCACCAAGGTCATGCTGCTGGGCAGCGGCGAGCTCGGCAAGGAAGTGCTGATCGCGCTGCAGCGTCTGGGCGTCGAGACGATTGCCGTGGATCGCTACGACAACGCGCCCGGCCAGCAGGTGGCCCACCACGCGCGCACGATCCGGATGAGCGACCCCGCCCAACTCAAGGCCTTGATCGAGGCCGAGCGCCCGATGCTGGTTGTGCCCGAGATCGAGGCGATCGCCACAGCCGTGCTCGAAGAGCTCGAGGCAGCCGGTGTCGTGCGCGTGATCCCGACCGCGCGCGCCGCGCGGCTGACGATGGACCGCGAAGGCATCCGCCGCCTCGCTGCCGAAACGCTCGCGTTGCCGACCAGCCCATACAAGTTTTGCGATTCGCAGGCCGAGTTGCAGGCCGCGATCGACGGTGGGATCGGCTACCCGTGCATCGTCAAGCCAGTGATGAGCAGTTCGGGCAAGGGCCAGAGCAAGATCGACGGGCCGCACGACGTGCCCAAAGCCTGGGAGTACGCGATGGCCGGCGGCCGCGTCAGCCACGGTCGCGTGATCGTCGAAGGCTTTATCGATTTTGACTACGAGATCACGCAGCTAACGGTGCGCGCGCTCGGCGAGAACGGTCGGGTCGAAACCCACTTTTGCGAGCCGATCGGCCATGTGCAGGTGCAGGGCGACTACGTCGAGAGCTGGCAGCCGCATGCGATGCACGCGGATGCGCTGGCACGCTCGCGCGAGATCGCGAAAGCCGTCACCGACAACCTCGGCGTAGCGCCGCAAGGCAAGCCCCAAGGGCTGGGTCTGTTTGGCGTCGAGCTGTTCGTGAAGGGCGCGGATGTCTGGTTCAGCGAGGTCTCGCCGCGCCCGCACGACACCGGCATGGTGACGATGATCACGCAGTGGCAGAACGAGTTCGAGCTGCATGCGCGCGCGATCCTCGGCCTACCGGTCAACACCGCGCTGAAGAGCGCCGGCGCGAGTGCGGTGATCTACGGCGGCGTCGATGCGAAAGGCCTGGTATTCGATGGCGTTGACGCTGCGCTGCGGGTGCCCAACACCGAGCTGCGCCTGTTCGGCAAGCCCGAGAGCTTCAAGAAGCGCCGCATGGGCGTGGCGCTGGCGTTCGATGACGATGTCGAGCTGGCGCGCGTGCGTGCCAAGCAGGCTGCCGCCTGCGTCAAACCACGGGCCGCGTGAACCCCCACGCCGCGAGGACCGAAGCGATGGCATCGGGGACCTCGCTGTTCCTGCTCTTTTAGGGCTGCCGCGCTGGGTGGCCTGCTGCTGGGCCTGCTCGTGGGCCTGCTCCTGGGCTGGTGGCGTGGCATTTTCTGGGGCGTGGGTGTCGCCTGTCGCGTGATCGGTCTTGGGGCCAGCACCGCGCCCGCTCGGCTGGCATGGCAGCGCTGGCGGTTCGTGTTGCATGCGGCGCTGGTGCCGGGCAGGTTGCTCGGTTTGCGCAGCGATCCGCAGGTCGAGTTCGCTGACGACACGGGGCTCGGCACTCCGGCCGCGCCTTTCTCGTCATGGGCATCGGCGCAACACTGTTCGCCATCGCGTTCAGGTTGCGTCGCGAAGGGGACTGGCAAGTGCCTGTAATCTGCCTCATCATCGCACCCGGCTTCGTCCTGTTCGGGGGAGGGACGCTACTTTTTGGAAGCAAATGAGACGCAGGTTTCGCGGGAAGAGGACAAAAAAATGACAACAGGTGCATGGTGGCTGCTGGTCGGCGTTGCGCTGGTATTTGGCGCTGTCGCGGGCGGCTTGGGCACGCTGCGGATTGCGCGGCTCAGATTCGCGCGGCAGCTGCGGCGCGCAACCGAGGATGTGCAGCAGCGTCACGTGGCGACGCTCGATCAGTTGCGCGCCGCGCAGGTGCGTGCCCAGACCGAGCTCGACCAATCGCGCAATTCGTTCAAGCGCCAGCTTGCGGTGATGGCCGCCGAGCCGCGTGCCGCCCTTGAGCGTGCCGAGGAACGATTGAAGGCGGCCTATGCCGAGCTCGACCGTTTGCGCGGCAAGGGCACGCCCGATACGGGGTCTGCCGAGCTGAGCGACGGCTTCGCCGCGACGCGCCCGATGCGCGACGGCATGTAGTGCGGCACAAGTCAGTCGTCGTCCTTGACCTTGTACTGACTCATCAGCGCCGCCTGCGCCGACACAGGCACGGCCTCGTAGTGGCTCAGCTCGATCGTGTAGCGCCCCTGGCCGCCGGTCATGCCGTTCAGCCGCGCCTGGTAGTTGGCGAGTTCGGACAGTGGCACCTGGCCGCTCACCGACATTGCGCCGCCCGGCAGCGCGTGCGTGGCGTTGACCTGCCCCCGCTTGGCCGAAAGGTCGCCGGTGATGTCGCCCATGCTGTGATCAGGTGCGGTGATTTGCACCTTGACGATGGGCTCGAGCACGATCGGCTGTGCCTTCTTCACCGCGTCGATGAATGCCTTGCGTCCGGCAGTGGCGAATGCGATGTCCTTTGAGTCGACCGAGTGCGACTTGCCGTCGTATACGATCACGCGCACGTCCTTCACCGGGTAGCCGGCGATCACGCCCGTGTCAAGCACCTGGCGGATGCCTTTCTCGACCGCCGGGATGAACTGCGTCGGAATCGTGCCGCCCTTGACCTGGTCGACAAACTCGAAACCCGCGCCCCGCGTCAGCGGCTCGATGCGCAGGAACACTTCACCGAACTGCCCGGCGCCACCGCTCTGCTTCTTGTGCCGGTGATGACCCTCGGCGCCGATCGTCACCGTCTCGCGGTAGGCGATGCGCGGCGGTCGCGTGCTGACCTCGCACTTGTAGACCTCGTTCATGCGCTCAAGCAGCGTGCGCAGGTGCAGTTCACCCAGGCCGTAGACCACGGTCTCGTTGGTCACGCTGACATGCTCGACCTTCAGGCACGGGTCCTCGTCGACGAGCTTTTGCAGGATCTCCCACATGCGCTGCTCGTCGCCGCGGCGCTTCGGCTCGATCGCCAGGCCGTGTACGGGCACCGGGAACGGCAGCGGCTTTAGATGCAGGTGGTCGTCCTCGGCGGCGTCGTGCAGCACCGCGTCGAAGTGCATCTCGTCGACCTTTGCGACCGCGCAGACGTCGCCAGGCACGCCGCGCACCACTTCGACATGCTCCTTGCCCTGCAGCATGAACAGGTGGCCGACCTTGAACGGCTTGCGTCCGTCTCCGATGTAGAGCTGGCTGTCGCGCGTGACCGTGCCCTGATGGATGCGGAACACGCCCATCTTGCCGACGTAGGGGTCGACGGTGATCTTGAACACATGCGCGATCACGTGCTGCGCCGGGTCTGGGTCGGCCTGCAATTCCTTGGCCTGCGCGCCTTCGCCCTTGTAGAACTGCGGCGGGTTGCCCTCGGCCGGGTTCGGCATCAAGGCCTCGATCACGTCGAGCAGCTCACCCACGCCGGCGCCGTTGCGCGCCGAGACGAAGCAGATCGGGATCAGGTGGCCCTGGCGCAGCGCCTCTTCGAGTGGTGCATGCAGCTCGCCCGGATCGACGTCGCCGTCGTTCAGGTAGCGCTCGACGAAGGCCGGGTCGACCTCGACGACCTGCTCCACAAGCGCGCGGTGCGCCGCCTCGACGCTGGCGAAATCGGCCTGGCCTGACGGGTTGAAGAAGCAGTCAACGACCTTGGTGCCGCCGGCCGCCGGCAGGTTCAGCGGCAAGCACTCCTTGCCGAACGCTGCCTGGATCTGCGTCACCAGTCCGGCCAGGTCTGCGCCGGCGGTGTCGATCTTGTTGATCACAATCAGCCGGCACAGCTGGCGCTGCGCCGCCCATTCCATCATGCGCGCGCTCATCATCTCGATGCCGGTGCCCGCATTGATCACGATCGCCGCGGTCTCGACGGCCTCGAGCGCCGTCATCGACTGGCCCACGAAATCCGCATACCCCGGCGTGTCGATCAGGTGGATGCGCGCGCCGCGGTGCGTCAGGTGCATTACTGCCGAATTCAGCGAGTGCTGGGCGCGGCGCTCCATCGGATCGAAGTCGGACACCGTCGTGCCGCGGTCCAGGCTGCCCGGCGCTCCGAGTGCGCCGGCCCGGTGCAGCAGCGCCTCGGCCAGACTGGTCTTGCCCGCACCGGTCTGGCCGACCAGCGCGAGCGATCGGATCGCCTGGACGGCGGCATGCGGGGGGGATGACTGCGGCATGAACGGGCCTCCTCGTATGCAGTACAGCCTACGGGATTGCTCCGCGCGCGGCAATCGGTGGTCACGGCAGGCGGCATCAACCTAAAATGCGCGACCCCCCACCTCGGCTTATCTGTGACGATTTCGACTCCATTGCCATCGGCGCGCGCGATGCCGCCCTGGCAGGCGGTGCTGGTCAGCGCCGCCGTCGTGGTGCTGTGGGCGCTGTGGGCTGCGCACTTCAACACTGCACAGTTCGGCGACAACATCGAGCAGTTCAACTGGGCCCAAAGCCTGGAACTCGGTTACCACAAGCACCCGCCGCTGCCGTCGCTGGCGCTCGGCCTCGTGATCAAGCTGTTCGGCCCCTCGGTCTACTGGGCTTACACGCTGGCCACGCTTTGCCTGCTCGGCACGTTGGGCTTCACCTGGCTGATCGGGCGCGAGCTGATCGGCAACAGGCTCTCCGCTGCGGCCATCGTGCTGTGGGGATTGAACCTGAGCTTCTCGCAGCGCGTGCAGCTTTACAACCACAATACTGTGCTGGTGCTGTGCATCGCCGCGACGGTCTGGTTCGCGATGCGCGCGAGCCGTGGCAAGACGCTGTGGTGGGTCGCGACCGGCGTCGGCGCGGGCGCGGCGATGCTCTCGAAGTACCAGGCGCTGGTGCCGCTTGCCGGACTGTTGCTCGCGCTTGTGCTGACAGGCCGGCTGAAGCGACCGGCGCAATGGGCCGGCTTCGCGCTCGCGCTCGTGGTGATGCTTGCGGTGTTCGCGCCGCACGCCGAGTGGGTCGCCCAGAACGATTTTACGACGCTACGCTACGCGGCGGACGCGGTCGAGTCGGCGAACCTGTGGATGCGGGTGCGCTTCGTCATCGCGTTCGTCGCGAACCAGATCCGGCTCGCGTTTCCGGCCTTGCTCGCGATCGCGATCTGCTGGGTCTGGATGCGCAGCTGCCGGCGCGGTGTCGTCGTGGCCAGCGAGGCCAGCGTCGCGCCCGACTTCAACCGCTGGACTTTGGGCCTGGTCTGGGTCACGCTGCTGGTGCTGCTCGCGATGGCGCTGGTCGGTGGCGTGAGCCTGCGCAACCACTGGGGCGTGCAGGCCTTGCAATTCTTTCCGCTGTGGCTCGTGTGGGTATGGGAGCGCCGCATCGCGATTGACCTGCGCAAGCTGGTCTGCGTGGCGTTGGCCGTGCAGGCGCTCAGCTTGACGCTGTACGCCGTCGAGCACCGCGATCCGCACGCGGTGTTGTCCAGCCGCCGCGTCGACACCGCCTACCCGGCGCGGCGCCTGGCACGCGCGGCGGTCGCGCACTGGGCCAGCGCGACGAACTGCCCGCTGCGCTATGTCGAGGGCACGGTGTTCGATGCCGGGCTCGTGTCGCTTTACTCCGGCGGCAAGATCCAGGTGTTCGATTCCGACCGTGCCACGCCCTGGGTGCGCGCCGAAGACCTGCAACGCGATGGTGCGCTCTTCGTGCTCGACGAACGCGACGCGGTGCCCGCTGGGGTGACGAACCTGAAGGTGTTCGACCTCGTGCTCGGCAACAAGCTCGGCCGCCCGGGCAAGGCGGTCACATTGGGAGTGAGACTCCCGGCGCAGCCTTGCACGTAGGTTACTGGAACGCCACCTCCGCAAAGCTGCGCAACTTGCGGCTGTGCAGCTGATCGACGCCGGCTTCGCGCAGCAGTTCGATTGCGCGGATGCCGATGCGCAGATGCTGGTCGACACGCTCGCGGTAGAAGTGGTTCGCCATGCCTGGCAGCTTGATTTCGCCGTGCAGCGGCTTGTCGCTCACGCACAGCAATGTGCCGTAGGGCACGCGGAAGCGGAAACCGTTCGCGGCGATGGTCGCCGATTCCATGTCGAGCGCGATCGCGCGGCTCTGGCTGAAGCGCCGCTCCGGCGTGCTCGCCGCGTGCTGCGAGGGCAGCAACTCCCAGTTGCGGTTGTCGGTGCTTGCGACGGTTCCGGTGCGCATGATGCGCTTGAGCTCGTAGCCCTTGAGCTGCGTGATCTCTGCCACCGCCGCTTCGAGCGCGACCTGCACCTCGGCCAGCGCAGGGATCGGTACCCACAGCGGCAGTTCTTCGTCGAGCACGTGGTCCTCGCGCACATAGCCGTGGGCGAGCACGTAGTCGCCGAGCTGCTGCGTGTTGCGCAGACCGGCGCAGTGGCCGAGCATCACCCAGGCATGTGGGCGCAGCACCGCGATATGGTCGGTGATCGTCTTGGCGTTTGCCGGACCGACGCCGATGTTGACCATCGTGATGCCGCTGCCGTCGGCGCGCACCAGGTGGTAGGCCGGCATCTGCGGAAGCCGCGGCGGCGGCGCGCCCAGCGCATCACCCGGTAGCCCGGCCAAGCCGGCGCGGCGCGTGAGCACGTTGCCGGGTTCGACGAAGGCGGTGTAGTCCTGCGCGCGCGCCGCGCTGCTCATCGTCTCGTGGCCCAAGCGCACGAACTCGTCGATGTAGAACTGGTAGTTCGTGAACAGCACGAAGTTCTGGAAGTGCTCGGGCGCGGTGCCGCTGTAGTGGCGCAGGCGCTGCAGCGAGTAGTCCACCCGCGGCGCGGTGAACAGCGACAGCGGGCGCGGCTCGCCGGGCGCGGCTTCGAACGTGCCGTTGGCGATGCCGTCGTCCATGGCGTTCAGGTCGGGCAGGTCGAATCGATCGCGCATCAGCTGGCGGCGCTCAGGCGTGAGACTGCCTTCGATGTGGTCGTTCTCGGCGAACGAGAAATGCACGGGAATGGGCTGCGCACTCGTGCCCACCTCGAGAGAGACGTGGTGGTTCTTCAGCAGCAGGCGGAACTGCTCCAGGTAGTAGCTGCCGAACAGGTCGGGCCGGGTCAGTGTCGTCTCGTAGGTGCCGGGGCCGCTGACGAAACCGTAGCTTAGGCGCGAGTCGGCGCGCGCCACCGTGTCGGTGTGCACGCGCACGAACGGATAGCAGGCACGTACGCGCGCCGCGAGGTCGTCGCCGCCGACGAAGCTTTGCAGCGCACCGCGCAGGTGATTGATGCTGCCGTCATAGATGGCGCGCACCTGGTCGAGCGCGCCGGCCGCGTCGTCAAAGCGGGCGGGGGCAATGTAAGTCGGGACAACAGGCATGAGGCTCCTTGCGCGTGGAGCCCTATTTTCACCTTGCCGTCGATCGTGCAGTGACGCCCTCGGGGCATGGGGACGCAATTTGTGACCTCGTTTGTCCTACAGCCACAGCCGCTACTCGCTGACCGCGCGAACCCGGCACGCCGCCTAAGCTGAATTCAGCTGGTCCCTGGACCGGTCGGCCGTCACCTTGCTTGGGGGCCTGTCCATTCAATCCACGCAAAGGAATCTTCACCATGAACACGCGTCAACTTCTGACCTCTGCAATTGCGGCCGCGACCGTTGTCGGCACGATCGGCATCGCCTACGCACAGACCTCGACCTCGACCTCGACCGACGGGACGACGACAACGACGACGACGCCAGCGCCGGGCAGCGACATGAGCACGACGAATCCGTCGACGACGCGCACGATGCCGGCGCCCGCCGCCGACACGAGCACCCCGGCGCCTGTCGTTAGCAGCGAGCCAGCACCGAAGCCGGATCGCAACTGATCTGCCCTCGCAGATTCACGGCGACCGCGCGCCCGGACCTTCGGTTGGGAGCGCGTGGTCGCGGCTCGGCAATGGGTCGGGAGAGTGAAGATGATCGACTTGTTAGCGTGGCGACGTGACCGCGATCTGATAAAGGGGATCAAGCAGGGATGTCTTGCCGGCGCGGCCGCCGTGATTCTGGTGCTGCCCCCGATTGGCTCGGCTACCGGCCATCTGGCGACACCCGCGGCGCATGCAGCAGCGCGGCACGCACCGCGCGCCGCTGACTATGGCCAAGCCCAGCCCAGCAACGACGCTAAGTACCTTGCGGACTGGGTTGCCGATTCGGGCGACAACCAGCGCTTGACATTTGCGATCCTCGACAAGCGCGACGCGCGTGTTTACGTCTTCGATGTCGATGCTCGTCTCGTCGGCACGAGCCCGGTGCTGCTGGGCGCTGCTCCCGGAGACGACTCGGTGCTCGGCATCGGGCAGCGCCCGATCAGCGAGGTGCATCCTGAGGAGCGCACCACGCCGGCCGGCCGTTTCAACAGCGCGCCCGGGCGCAACGCGTCGGGCGAGGACGTGGTGTGGGTCGACTACGGTGCCGCGGTGTCGATGCACCGGGTGCGCCCCGTCGATCCCAAAGAGCGCCGCCTCGAACGGCTGGCCTCACCCGACCCGGCGCAGCGCCGCATCTCCTACGGCTGCATCAACGTACCGGTCGCGTTCTTTGATGCCGTCGTGCACCCGGTGCTGGGGTTCGGCCCGGCGATCGTGTACGTGCTCCCGGAACGCAAGCCGGTTCAGGAGATCTTTGCCTCGTCCTACGTCGTCGAAGACCGAACGACGCGATGGGCGGGCGACTTGCGCCAATAAGTGCCGAACCTCGCGCTCGCGTTTCGCGCATCCGACCGCGCTTGACGGAGAATGCGCACGCCCGCCGGCGATCGTGCCGGTCGAGCCGGCGAGCCAAACCTTCTTGCGCATGAAGTCGCGTCGACGCGTGTCGACGCACTCGGTGATTCGCACGCTTCGCGGCGTGCGGCCGAGCATGCCACTGCCTCGCCGTTCGTCTGCGCTGGAAGGACGTCGGGATGGCTGTTGGCAAGCTGCGCTGGGTGGCAGCGCTCTGGTGCTGTTGCGCGTCGTGGAGCGTGGCCGCCGCGCCCGATTTCGTCGGTGAAAGGCCCTCCGATGATGTCCGCTATACCGCGAACTGGGTTCTGGCCGGTGCCGACAACCAGGGCAAACCATTTGTCATTGTCGACAAACGCGACGCGCGGGTCTACGTGTTTGACGCCGGTGGTCGCCTCGCCGGCAGCGCCCCGGCCCTGCTGGGACTGGCCGCCGGCGACGCGTCGATTCCCGACATCGCGCAGCGTGCGCCGTCCAGCCTTCGACCTGCCGAGCGAACCACCCCTGCCGGCCGCTTTGATTCGCAGCCGGGCCACAACGACAACGGCGAGGACATTGTCTGGGTCGATTACGACGCGTCGCTCGCGATCCACCGGCTGCGCCCCGCGCCGGCCGCCGA
>JANYBE010000206.1 GCA_025360945.1 Rhizobacter sp.
GATCGCGTCGTGCCGGCCGACATGACGATCCAGGTCGCATTGACCTGGGCACCACCCTGGTCCAGCGACCGCATGAGCGAGAGCGCGAGGCGCTTCATGGGGTGGTGAAGCTGTTGCTGGGCCTCAACGCGTTGCTGCTGCTCGCTGCCGTCGCCGGTGGCCTGCTGCGCGTCGGCGTCGTGCTGCCGGGTATCGGCGACGCGGCCAGGCTGGGCCACGCCGCCGGCTTCCACGCCGCGCTGATGATCTGCGGATTTCTCGGCAGCGTGATCGGCATCGAGCGCGCGGTCGCAGTGAAGCGGCGCCTCGCATTCGTCGCGCCACTGGCCTCGGCGCTGGGTGGGCTGGATCTGCTGCTCGGGCAGACGGCCGCAGGCGCGAGGCTGTTTGTTGCGGCGGCGATCGCGTTCGTCGTCGTCAACCTCGTCGTCGTGCACCGGCAGTTCGCGGCACACACCGTGCTGCTGCTGGTGGGCGCACTCGCGTGGCTGGTCGGCAACCTGCTCTTTGCCTCCGGCGCCGGGTGGGCGGCACCGCTGCCGTGGTGGTTCGCGTTCCTGGCGATGACGGTCGCCGCCGAGCGCCTCGAGATGACCCGCATGGTGCGGCGCGGCCCCGAGGTTGGCGTGCTGCTGTTCGCGGTGCTCGCACTGATGCTGGCCGGCGCGACCTGGTCCGTCTGGTCGCCCGCACCCGGTGGCTTGCTGTTCGGCCTCGCGCTGACGCTCCTCGCCGCGTGGTTCGGTTGGTTCGACGTCGCACGCCGCACGATCCGTGCCCACGGCCTCGCGCGCTACATAGCGGTGGCGCTCCTGGGTGGCTACGCCTGGCTCGCGGTCGCGGGGCTGGCCTGGATCGGCATGGCCTTCGGGCTGCCCTCGCGCGACGCCGCGCTGCACGCGTTGGGACTGGGCTTCATCGTCAGCATGATGATGGGCCACGCACCGGTGATCCTGCCTGCGGTCGCGCGCGTCAAGCTGAAGTTCCGTGGCTGGTTCTATTTCCCGCTGATTGCGCTTCACGCGTCGCTGGTGCTTCGGCTGGGTCTGGGTTGCATCGACTCTTCATGGTTTGCGATCGGGGCGATCTTCAATGCCGTAGCCATCGTGCTATTTATCGCGACCGTCGCCGGCGCGGCACAGGCCTGGCGCAATCAACACGGCGGCGAGCGCGCCAGAGAGGCACCTACATGAGCACGTTCGTCCAAATCGAAGAGCGCACGCCCAAACCACGGCAACCCACCGGGTTCGCGCTATGGGAACTGGGCTTTCGGCCGTTCTACCTGCTCGCCAGCATCTTCGCGGCGTCGTCGATCGGCCTGTGGGCAGCGCAGTTCGCCGGTCTGCTGCCGCGCGCGTACCTGCAAGGGCCGATTTGGCACGCCCACGAGATGCTGTTCGGCTTCGTGCTCGCGGTGGTCGTGGGTTTCCTGTTCACAGCCGGGCGCAACTGGTCGAATCGGCCCACGCCGAGCGGCGCAACGCTCGCGGCATTGGCGGCTTTGTGGGTGGCCGGCCGCGTGCTCGTGCTCACGCCGCTCGGCTGGGTCGCCGCGATCGTCAACACCGTGTTCCCGCTCGCTGCGGCGATTGCGCTGGCGATTCCGTTCGTCGCATCGCGCAACCGGCACAACTACTTCTTCGTCGGCCTGCTGCTGTTGATGTCGGTGGCTTCGCTGCTCGTGCACCTCACACAACTCGGCGTGCTCGCGTTGCCGGGCTGGTTCGGCATCCAGCTCGCGCTTGACGCCGTGCTCTTCATCATGGCGGTGATGGGCGGTCGCGTGATCCCGATGTTCACCAACAACGGCGTACCCCATGCCGGGGCGACGTGCGCGCCGTTGGTGGAAAAAGCCGCGCTCGGCCTGCTGCTCGCGCTGCTGGTGACCGACGCACTCCGGCTCGACGGCGCGCCGCTCGCGATCGTCGCGGCTGCCGGCGCGGCCGCGCATCTCAGGCGCTGGTCGCTGTGGCGGCCGTGGAAGACCGCGCGTGCGCCGCTGGTGTGGGTGCTGCACGCGGCGTACTTCTGGATCCCGGTCCACCTCGCGCTGCGCGCGCTTGCCGAGTTCGGATGGGTCGCGCCCTCGCTGGCAACGCACGCGCTGACAGTCGGCGCCGTAGGCGGCCTGATCATCGGCATGATGACGCGCACCGCGCGCGGCCATACCGGCCGGCCCTTGCGGGCTGATCGCAGCGACGTCGCATGCTTCTCGCTCGTGCTGCTCGCGGCGCTGGTGCGCGTGGGCATGCCGATGCTTGCCGCGTCGCAGACAATTCACGCGGTGCTCGCGTCGGCTGCTCTGTGGTCCGGGGGGTTCGCGCTGTTCGCTGTGTGCTACTGGCCGGTGCTGACGCGCGCGCGCCTCGACGGCAAACCCGGTTGACTGCATGGACTACCTCACGATGAAGACCATCCACCAAGGCGCGGTTGTGCTGTCGTTTGCCGGCTTCTTCGCACGCGGCATCGGCTCATTGCGAGATGCCGCGTGGGTACGTGGCCGGCTCGCGAGG
>JANYBE010000065.1 GCA_025360945.1 Rhizobacter sp.
CTGATCGACGAGATGGTCGACATCCTGCGCAAGGATGCACCGTGGGCATTCGGCTACTTCCCGTACTCGGCCGGCGCGTATCAGCAGTGGGTGGGCGACGCGAAGTACGGTCTGTTCACGAACGACCGCGCGCTGTACTACAAAATCGATGCGCCGCTGCGCGCGGCGAGGCAAGCTGAGTGGAACCCGCCGCGCTATTGGCCGCTCGCGTTGCTGGTGGCAGCAACGCTGGCACTGGTCTGGATCGCGCGGCGCGGTTTCATGGCGCGTGAGCGCAAGACAGCACTGGCTCAGGTCGCCCTGGTGCCCGGGCCCTGACCGATGCTGAACTACGTCATCCGCCGCTGCTTCTACGGCGTGCTCGTGCTGCTCGGGGTGAACCTGTTCACCTTCATGCTGTTTTTCACCGTCAACACGCCCGACGACATGGCGCGGCTGAACATCGGGGGCAAGCGCGTCACGCAGGAACAGATCCTGAAGTGGAAGGTCGAGCGCGGCTACGACAAGCCGCTGTACTGGAACGCCGGTTCGCAAGCCACACACAAGGCGATCGACACCGTCTTCTGGGATCGATCGGCGTCGCTATTCGTCCTCGACTTCGGTCGCTCCGATTCGAAGAGCGCGACCGACATCGGCCACGAGATCAAGAGCCGCATGGGCATCAGCCTGCAGCTCGCGGTGCCGCTGTTCCTGCTGCAGGTGGTCGTAAGCGTCGCGTTCGCGTTGCTGCTGGTGTTCTTTAGGAACTCGGCGATCGACTTCTGGGGCGTAGTGACCTGTGTGTTGATGCTGTCGATCAGCGCGCTGTTCTACATCATCGTCGGCCAGTTCCTGTTCTCACGCGTGTTCCATCTGGTGCCGATCTCGGGCTTCGAATCTGGCTGGGATGCGCTGCGCTTTCTTGTCCTGCCGGTGATCCTGTCGTTGCTCTCGAGGCTGGGCAGTGAAGGGCGGCTGTACCGCGCGATGTTCCTCGAGGAGCTCGGCCGCGACTACGTGCGCACGGCGCGCGCCAAAGGCCTGAGCGAACCGAAGGTACTGTTCGATCACGTGCTGCGCAACGCGTTGATCCCGATCCTGACAAGCGCCGGCAGCTACCTGCCGTTCGTGTTCCTCGGCAGCTTGGTGTTCGAGAGCTTCTTTGGCATACCCGGCCTTGGCGCCTACGTGATCGAGGCGATCACGGGCCAAGACTTTGCGATCGTGCGTTCGATGGTGTTCGTCGGCTCGGTGATCTACATCCTCAGCTACATCGTCATCGACGTGGCCTACACCTGGGTGGACCCGCGCGTCCGCCTGGCTTGAACGGACAAGAGCCGAACATGAGTCCCAAGATCGTCGTGCTGTGGTCCGATGTCGTCGTCATCGCCTCGCTGCTGATGCTGATCGTCTACGCCTGGCGCATCCGCGCCAGCGCGAACCTGCGTGCGACCTGGATGAAGGTGCTGCGCGATCGCCCGGCAATCTGCTCGTCGGTCGTGCTGGCGCTGTTCTTCACGGTCGCGGTGGTGGACAGCCTGCACTTTCGCCGTGCGCTGCCGAATGCCGCCGGTGCCGGCGCGAATCAGGCCCAGGCCTACAGCACCCGCACCGAGTCCTTGCTCGACGTGGCGATGGCGCGCCAGGTCGCAGGGCGCGAGACCTCGTACTCGGCGCCGCTGGCAATGCGCGGGTTCACGAAGGACTCGATCGAGGTCGATGGCCAGATCGAACGCCGTTACCCGCGTCTGCTGCACGGCGGCGAGATGCTTGCCGAGGACGCCCGGTGGCTGGGCGACGTGGCGCAGATGGTGCTAGCCGGCCTCGGCCTCGGCGTGGTCGTGGCGATGCTCGCGTCGGCCGGCATCGCGTTGGCGGTGGCCCGCAGGAACGCGATCGGCTTCGTCGAGGCATCGCACAGGCTGGTGCAAGGCCGCACCGATCTGCCGCTGCGTGCCGTCGCCATCACGCTGCTGGCACTGTGCGTGGTGTTCGGCCCGCTGCTTGCGCTGGCTCAGCACTACCACGTGTTCGGCACCGACCGCACCGGCAACGACGTGTTCTTTCAGGCACTCAAGAGCATCCGCACTGCGTTCGTGATCGGCACGCTGTCGACGATCGCGACGCTGCCGCTTGCGGTTGGTCTGGGCATCGTCTCGGGCTATCTGCGCGGCTGGGTCGACGAGGTCGTGCAGTACTTGTACACCGTGCTGTCGTCGATCCCGAACGTGCTGCTGATCGCGGCCTGCGTGCTGATGATGCAGGTCTTCATCGACACCCACCCCGATCTGTTCGAGACCGGCGCTGAGCGCTCCGACGTGCGGCTCTTTCTGCTCTGCGTGATCCTCGGACTGACGGGCTGGGCCACGCTGTGCCGGCTGCTGCGCGCAGAGACCATGAAGCTGAGCCAGCTCGAGTATGTGCAGGCCGCGACGGCGTTCGGCGTGCGTGCGGGGCGCATCATGGTGCGGCATATCTTCCCGAATGTGGTGCATCTGATCATCATCACGACAGTGCTCGACTTCTCGGCACTGATCCTCTACGAGGCGGTGCTGTCCTATGTCGGCGTCGGCGTCGATCCGTCGATGAACAGCTTCGGCGGCATGATCAATCTCGCGCGCACCGAAATGAGCCGCGACCCGCTGGTGTGGTGGTCGTTCGCGGCGGCGTTCGCGTTCATGGTCACGCTCGTGCTCGCGGCCAACCTGTTCGCCGACGGCGTGCGCGATGCGTTCGACCCGCGCGCCCGCAGCTTCCGGCCGCGCCTGCGGACCGGCGCGACGAGCTGAGGTCTCCATGCTGAACATCGAGAATCTCAAGGTGGCGCTCGACGCCGACGCCGGGTTCGTCAAGGCCATCGACGGCCTCACGCTATCGATCCGGCGCGGCGAGACCTTCGCACTGGTCGGCGAGTCGGGCTGCGGCAAGAGCATGACGGCGCTCGCGCTGATGCGCCTCTTGCCCGACAACGGCGACGTCACGCATGGGCGCGTCGCGCTCGAAGGGCAGGACGTGCTCGCACTCCCCGAGTCCGGCATGCGTGCGATCCGCGGCGGGCGCATCGGCATGATCTTTCAGGAGCCGGCGACGAGCCTGAACCCGGTGATGCGCGTCGGCGATCAGATCGTCGAGGCGATTCAGACGCACACGAAGCTGCGCGGAGCGGCAGCGCGTGCCAAGGCGATCGAGTGGCTGGGCAAGGTCGGCATCCCGGAACCCGCGCGGCGCGTCAACGAGTACCCGTTCCGCCTGAGCGGTGGCCAGAAGCAGCGCGTGATGATCGCGATGACGCTGGCTTCGGAGCCCGACTTCTTGATTGCCGACGAGCCGACCACGGCACTCGACGTGACGATCCAGGCGCAGATCCTCGATCTGCTGAAGCAGCTGCAGAGAGAGCAGGGTATGGGCTTGCTGTTGATCACCCATGATCTGGCGGTGGTCTCGGGCATGGCGCACCGCGTCGCGCTGATGTATGCGGGGCAGATCATCGAGGTCGCTGATGCGGCCGAATTCTTCGCGGCGCCAAAGCACCCGTATGCGCGTCTGCTGCTGCGCGCTTTGCCCGACACTGCGAAGCGCGGCGAGGCGCTGGCCGCAATCCCCGGCACGGTGCCCCCGCTGTGGCAGCCCTTCGACGGCTGCCGTTTCGCGCCGCGCTGCGACCGGGCATTCGATGCCTGCGCGGACACGCGCCCGGAGCTGATCGATGTCGGCCCGCGCAGCGTGCGCTGCCTCTTGTACCGCGACGGCGCGGCCCCTGAAATGCGCACGGCTGTTGCCGATTCCTCGTTGCGTTTTGCGGCCCCTGGCGCCGTGCCACGGTCGAGCGAACCGTTGCTCGAGGTCCGCGGCCTGAGCGTGCGCTTCCCGATCCACAGAGGGCTGCTGCAACGCAGCGCCGGCGCATTTGTCGCGGTGGACGATGTGTCGTTCAGCATTGGCTTTGGCCGTACGCTGGCGCTCGTCGGCGAATCGGGCTGCGGCAAGACGACCACCGGCAAGGCGCTGGTGCAGCTGCTGCGAAGGCAGGCGGTCATAGAAGGCGAGGCGGTGTTTTGTGGTCAGGACTTGTTCAGTCTTGAGGGCGATGCGCTGCGCGCCGCGCGGCGCCAGATCCAGATCATCTTTCAGGACCCGTTCGCCTCGTTGAATCCGCGCATGCGCGTGTTCGACATCCTCGAAGAAGGGATGCTCGGGCTGCGGCCCGACATGGACGCCGCGGCGCGCCGCTCCGGGCTGGAGATGCTCGTCGACCAGGTCGGCCTGCGACGCGAGGCGCTGGAGCGCTATCCGCACGAGTTCTCGGGTGGCCAGCGCCAGCGCATCGCGATCGCGCGGGCGCGCGCGGTCGCGCCGAAACTGAGCGTCTGCGATGAGCCGACCTCGGCGCTCGATGTGTCAGTGCAAGCGCAGATCCTCAACCTGCTCAAGACCTTGCAGCGCGAGTTGGGTGTCTCCTACCTTTTCATCACGCACAACATCGGTGTCGTCGAGTACATCGCCGATGAAGTCGCGGTGATGAACCGGGGTCGCATTGAGGAGGCAGGCGCTGCGCGCGCTGTGCTGGAGCACCCTCGCAGCGCGTACACCCGGACACTGCTGGCTGCCGTTCCGCGCATCGGCGCGGTCGCGGCGCCGTAACCACGGGGTTACTTGCCCTGTCCTGCCTGTTGTTGGCATCCAACGTGTGACGTAAAGCAGCTTAGGGAAATGCCCGCATCCGGCTGCCTGACATGGCGCGCGCGGCACGACGGGCGGATACAGCGCCCGGTTCGAAATCCGCGTGGATAAAGGCTTTGCGGCCGATCGAATGGGGACTGGATCGAGGGCTTTAGTGGTCGCAAACAAGCGATAGATACTTACCCTAGGTCGAGTCCCCTAAACGTTCTCTGTGACAATCAAATTACACGTCTTCGCAGACAGGTCACGACCCGTTCACAAAGCTGGTATGTGACTTGCTGAAAGACTTGGTCTTTCGATCAACCTTCCTATCAGGAGTCCTCGATGCTCAAGAGAACAACGCTGGCCAAGAGCCTGCTGCTCGCTTTCAGCGGTACCGCCGCTCTTTACGGTGGCACTGCGATTGCGCAGCAGACCACCCAAGAACTTCAACGCGTGACCGTCACCGGGTCCAACATCAAGCGTACCGACGCTGAAACCTCATCGCCGGTGCAGACGATCACCCGTGAAGACATCCAGAAGTCCGGCAAGACGACCATCGCTGATGTGATCCTGGGCCTGAACGGTTCCAGCAATGGCTCCGTGCCGCTGTCGTTTGGCGTGGGCTTCGCGGCGGGCGCATCCGGCGTGTCGTTGCGCGGTCTGGGCGCCAACTCCACCCTCGTTCTGCTGAACGGCCGTCGCATGGCACCGTACGGCCTGGCGGATGACGGCCAGCGCTCGTTCGTCGACCTGAGCACCATTCCCCTGGACGCCGTCGAGCGCGTCGAAATCGTCAAGGACGGCGCCTCGGCCATTTACGGGTCGGACGCCATTGCCGGCGTGGTGAACATCA
>JANYBE010000213.1 GCA_025360945.1 Rhizobacter sp.
CCAATACTGTTTAGATAATCAGAACCGGTGTCGGTTGATGTCGCAAGTGCAGTGGCTCACCGCGGCGGCGAACGTTGTAGTTGCTCATCTTGCGTTTGACGCCGCGAGGGTTCAGGCGCCCGCGGCTGCTGACGCAGCGCCCACCGCCAATCTCGTCGAGCAACGCATCGCGCCACTTTGTCAATCGCTCAGGGGGGAATGGCCGCGGCTTGCGGCATCTTGCGCTTGATCACGCGCATTGCGTGCACAAAGCTCAACCGGTCGGGATCAAGTCCGCGAGGCCATGCCGCCTGCGCCATCAGTTGGCGAATCGCAAAGTGCGCCAGTAGCAGTCCCCATAGCTCTTGCTTGACCAGGTCTGGCGTCTTGCTGCGCAGCACGGTGCTGTTGGCCCGCAGATGCGTCTTGAACTCGTCGAACACGCCCTCGATTTCCCAGCGCTCGTGATACAGCGCAGCCAACTCCAAGGCGGGTGCTTGTTCGGGATCCAGGATGTTGGTTATCAAGCGATAGCTGTCCTTCGTCGGCTTGGCCGAGTCTTCCAGCGCGTACTCCACCACCCGCACGATCTGCCCAGCGCTGCGCTTGGTGTCCAGGTGGTCGTATACGGTGCTCAGGAACGAACCATCGGGGAGCTCTTGCACGATGTCGAGCTTGATGGTGGAACTGACTCGCCAGGCCAGCATGGCGCCGGTCGCGCAGCCGATGCGAAACAGCTTGAAGCTATAGAAACCGCGGTCGGCAAGCACCAGCATTCCGGGTTTGAGCTTGGCGGGCAGCATGTGCGCAGCCATCACCTTTTCGCTGGTGTTGTAGGGGGCCACCTCGGCGGCGGCCACCACGTGCGTGCCGCACTCCACCAAACCCATCAGACGCAGTTGCGGGAAGGCGCTCGCCCCTCGCGCGCTGGCCGGGTAGCCGAAGTAGTTGGCGTTGGCCTGCTCGTCAGCGACGTCCATACAACTGCCGTCCAGCGCCATCACGCGCAGCCCCCGGTACCAGGCACCCGGCGCCCCAGGTGCGGCGATGGGCTGTAGCACACGTTCGGCGAGTTGGCGCATCACCTCAGGGCCCAATCGGGTTCGCGCCTGAGAGATCGCCCCCTTGGTGGCCTGCACCGCGCCGGCCTGGCCGCCACTGAGCCACTGCAGGCCCTCGCACACCACCCGCAGCACCTCCTCCAGCGGAGCCTCCCGCCACAGGGCCAACGCCATCACGTAATACACGACCGCCGGTGCGGGCAGCAGTCGCTCTCGTTGACTTGCCTTCCCCGTCTCGGCCAGTACCTCCTCGATCATCGCTCGCGGGCACACACTGGCCAGCACTCCCGCGCTGATCAAGTGCGCCACATCAACCTGCGCAGGAAGCGCCTTGCGTGTTCTTGCCATCGTTCCCGCCCATCGTAGTCTCGATGAACAGGAATTATCTCAGAACAAATATCTAACTAAACAGTATTTGGCCTAAGTCTGGCCTAGCTCAGCGCTGCACGTACGAAGTCCAGCCGGTCCTGGCCGAAGAACATCGTGTCGCCGACGAACATCGTCGGCGCGCCGAAGACGCCGCGCGCGACAGCCTCTTCGGTGGTAGCGCGCAGCACGGCCTTGACCTCTGCATCGGCCGTGAGTGCCATGACTTCGGCGGAATCGAAACCGGCGTCGTGCAACACCCGCCCGGCGACTAGCGGATCGTTCAGATCCAGGCCGGTGACCCACATCGCCTTGAACACGGCGCGAAGATAGTCGTCGAAACGCGCCGGCATGCGCAACTGGACGCCGACAGCACCGCGCATCAGCGTCAGCGTGTTGATTGGGAAGTACGGGTTCACGATCAGCGGCACGCCGTAGCGCGCGGCAAAGCGGGCCATATCGTCGTTCATGTAGCGACCCTTCGCGGCGATGGTCGCGGGCGAGGCATTGCCGGTCGCCTGGAACACGCCACCGAGCAGGGTCGGCCGGTAGACGAGTGCGGCCCCTGCTTTCGCGCACAACGCCGGCAGCTGCGTCCACGCGAGGTAGCTCGTCGGGCTGCCGACGTCGAAAAAGAGCTCAACGGCTTTGCTCATTCGCAGCCCGCTTGCGGAACCGGACTTCGTAGCGCACCTTGCGCTCATCGTCATTGAACTGCAACGAGCTGCCGAGCCACACATACGGCACGGTGAATTCATCGACCTGAACGGCGCCGTGCATCAGCACGACCTCGACCTGACTACTGTGCAACCGCAGGCGGTAGACGAGGTCGTCGATTCGCACGCGCGCAGAGCCGTCGCGCCGCAACTCGACCTGCGCCGGACCGCAGCTGGGCTCGGCCGGCCCGCTCGCCACGCACAGTTCGGCCGCGTGACGACCCCAGGCAGGCCGGCCTTCGGAGACGGCCGCGCAAGCGCCACCCGCAACGAGCGCGCCCATAACGATCCCGAGGCCGAGCTTCAGCATGGCTACTTCGACAGCCCTTCGGCCTTCATTGCCGCCTGCACCGCCGGTCGCGCCGCCATGCGGGCCTGGAAGGCGCTCAGGTTGTTCATGCCCGTGATGTCGATGCCGGTGTGCTTGGTCCAGTTTGCGATCGTGAAGAGGTAGGGGTCAGCGACCGAGAACGCATCGCCCATAAGGTACTGCTTACCTTCGAGCTGTTCGTCGTCGACCCACTGCAGGCACGACATCGCCTTGGCGCGGATCACGGTCTTGCCGTCTTCGGGCATGGCCGGGTTGAACAGGCCGCCGACACCCTTGTGCAGCTCGCTGGTGATGAAGTTGAGCCACTCCTGCACGCGGTGGCGGGCCATTGTGCCGTTGGCCGGCGCGAGGTTCTTCGCGGGCACCTGGTCGGCGAGGTCTTGCACGATCGCCGGGCCTTCGGACAGGCGTTCGCCGCTGTCGAGCTCAAGCAGCGGCCCTTGGAGTTGATCGTGTAGTAGTCGGTGCCGTCGGCGAGCTGGTGGGTCTTGGTGCTGGCCAGTACCGGCTCGTACGGGAGACCGGACTCCTCCAGAACGATGTGCGGGGCAAGCGAGCAGGCGCCGGGACTGAAATAGAGCTTCATAAGAGGTCCGTCGTGGGGGACGAGCCTGGTATTACACCGCGTTTGCACAAATCGCGCTCGTACGTCGATTCAAGCGCCTTGAAGGATGAATTCAAATCCGCCCTGTTGGCGCCGGCCGCGGCCGGCTCTACATTGGAGCCATGAACACCACCACCCTCACCCCGGTTCAACACTCGCGCAGCGTCGAGCGCATCGTGCGCGGCCAGCCCACGTCGGACGGCGACGGCGTCAAGCTGACGCGCGTGCTGACACAGCCGCTGCAAAAGCGCCTCGACCCGTTTCTGATGCTGGACGCGTTCGGCAGCGATGCCGCGAGCGACTACATCGGCGGCTTCCCGAGCCACCCGCATCGGGGCTTCGAGACGGTGACGATCATGCTCGAGGGCCGTATGCGGCACAAAGACAGCGTCGGCAACGTCGGCCTGCTTGAGCCCGGCAGCGTGCAGTGGATGACGGCCGGCCGCGGCATCATCCACTCCGAGATGCCTGAGCAGGAAGAAGGACGCATGGCCGGATTCCAGCTTTGGGTGAATCTGGCCGCGAAGGACAAGATGACGGCGCCCGCGTACCGCGATGTACCACCCGCGGACGTGCCCGCGCTGGCGCTGGCCGATGGCGTACTTATCCGGGTAATCGCAGGCAGCACGCTCGGTGTGTCCGGCGCCGTGTCGCGCCCGACGACCGAACCGCTGGTGCTCGACATCGCCCTGCCGGCCGGGCGGAGCTTCGACGCTGCGCTGCCCGCAGGGCACAACGCGTTCGTGTATGTGTACGGTGGCGGCGTAGTCGATGTCGGCGGCGACGCGCCGACACGCGTTGAGAGCGAACGTATGGCGATCCTCGCGAACGACGCGGCAGCCGATGGCGTGCGCCTCACAGCCGTGCAGGCGGCACGCGTGCTGCTCGTCGCAGGCGCGCCGCTAAACGAACCGATCGCGCAGTACGGCCCGTTCGTGATGAACACGACGGCGCAGATTCACCAGGCCGTCGAGGACTTTCAGCGCGGCGCCCTCACGACTTAAGGAGCTGCCCGGCGGCTGCGCTACCCTAGCGCTTTTGCGCACAGGATGCCCATGCCCCGCCAAACGCTAGACGAAGCCCATCTGCACCCTGCGATTCGCGACAAGGTCGCGAACCTGCATGCCGACATCGTGCACAACGTGCAGGCGGCCGCCGCATCCAACCCGGTGCTGGTTGTCGGCATGAGGGGCAACCCATACTGCCGCAAGGCGCGGCGTGCGCTTGAAGCGGCCGGCGAGGGATTCAAGTACCTGGAGTACGGCAGCTACCTGAGCCAGTGGCGCCCGCGCAGTGCGCTGAAGATGTGGACCGGCTGGCCGACGCTGCCGATGGTCTTCGTCCGCGGCACGCTGGTGGGCGGCGCCGACGATCTGCGCGCGCTGATAGCCAGCGGCGAGCTCAAGCGCTTGCTGGGCGAGTGAGCCTCCCAACACCACGTGAATCCCGCCGTTTGCCCGCGCCATCGACTGCCTGACGCAGCAGGCTAGTGGCGGCTGGCGCGAACGTCGACACTGCATTCGTCCAGAATGCCGGAGCTGCAATGAACTCGAAGCCTTCCCTGCTGCGTGCGCTGCTTGCACTGACTATCAGCGGCCTTGCCGGCAGCGCCAATGCGCAAACGCTGACCGAGTGCCGCGTGTCCGGCCTGCGTAACAGTGTGCAGTGCGGCGTGGTGCAGCGCGCGCTCGATCCGGCCCGGCCCGACGGCCCCAAGATCGCCGTGCACTACGTCGTCGTCCCGGCAATGGCGCGGCGCAAGCTGCCCGACCCGGTGTTCCTGCTCGCTGGCGGGCCGGGGCAGACTGCCATCGGCGTCGGCCCGCAAGCGTTTGCGCTGTTCAGCCGGCTCAACAACCGGCGCGACATCGTGTTCGTCGACCAGCGCGGCACCGGCC
>JANYBE010000100.1 GCA_025360945.1 Rhizobacter sp.
GTCGCGCATCGCCAGGCGCGCCAAGCCGATCAGGCCGTTCAGTGGCGTGCGGATCTCGTGGCTTGTGTTGGCGAGGAACGCGCTCTTGGCCCGGCTCGCGGCTTCGGCCGCGTCGCGCGCGGTGGCGAGCGCGGCATCGAGGCGCCGCCGCTCGGTGACGTCCTCGGCGATCCAGATCGTGCCGCCGCTGACCGGGTTGGCCGGATCCACGGCCTGCGCCAGCAACCGGCACAGGAAGTGGCTGTCATCGCGGCGGCGCATGCGCCGTTCGATCTCGAACGGCTTGCCCACGCTCAGGAGCGGACCGGCGAGCTCGCCGATCTCGCGATAGTCGTCCGCAGTGACCCAGACGACCGCGCCGGGCTGACCGCGCAGCGCGTTGTTGTCCCAGCCGAACATGCGCGCGAAGTACGGGTTGGCGTCAATGAATTGACCGTTGCGCGTGAACGCTATGCCGATCGATGCGCGCTCGAGGATCGCGGAACGCTGCAGCCGCGTGCGCTCGCTCTCGGTCACATCGCGCGCGTTGATGACGAGGTAATCGCGTTGGTCCAGCGTGAAGCGTCCGACGGCCAACAGCACCGACACGAGCGCACCCGATTTGGCGAGGAATATCGCGGGGAAGTCGACGACGCGGCCGTCGTGCTCGAGCTGCGCGAGCAGGTGAACGCGGGTCTGCGGATCGTGCCAGAGCCCGAGCTCGGTCGAA
The DNA here is from genome assembly GCA_025360945.1 of Rhizobacter sp. Taxonomy (GTDB): domain Bacteria; phylum Pseudomonadota; class Gammaproteobacteria; order Burkholderiales; family Burkholderiaceae_C; genus LMDS01. The sequence goes on from JANYBE010000100.1 coordinate 710, forward strand.
GTGCGGCCGATCACCTCGTCGGGGCGGAAACCGAACAGGCGGTAGAAGGCCGGATTCACCATCGCGTAGCGCCCGGTATCGATCTCGGTCAGCGTGATGCAGTCCGGACTCGTCGCGAACAGCTGCGTGAGCATCGCCTCCGAGCGGCGCAGCGCCCCCTGGACGGCCTGGCGTGCGGTAATGTCGAAGAAGATCGACAGACTCGCCGGACCGCTGGGCGTGTCCACGCGCACCGCGGTGGCCTGAACGTTGAGGGGGCGGCCGTCGACCGCGCGGATCGTGAAGTCGGTGACCGGCAAGCCCTCGCCTATGCGCATGCGATCGAGTCGACCGATGCGCTCGAGCACGCGATCGCGCGCCGCGCCGGCGGGGAACAGCTGGATGGCATTGAAGCCGTTCATCGCTGCCGCGTTGGCGAAGCCGAACAGGCGTGCAGCGGCTTCGTTCGCATCGAACACGACGCCGCGCCGGTGCAGGAACAGCGGCGACGGCGTGCGCGTGAAGAGATCGCGGTAGCGCATCTCGCTGGCGGCGCGGGCGCTGTGAGCGCGCACCTCGTCGGTCACGTCGCGGGCCACGCCCCAGTAACCAGCGAACACGCCGTGCGCATCGAACTTGGGCTCGCCGCTCAGGCTCACGTTTCGCCACTGGCCGCCCGCGCCGCGCAGGCGCGCAAGCAGGCCGTTGAACGGGCGGCGCGCCTCGAGATCGGCCCGGTGGGCATCGAGTTGATCTTCGCTCAGCCCCATCTCGGTGAGCTGCCATGACTTGCCCCGGGCCTGGCCCGGGGCGTCGGCGGCAGGGCCCGACACGTGGGTGAAATTTAACTGTGCGTCCTGCTCCCAGTACCAGTCTGCCGCGATGCGCAGCAGCCCGTGAAAGCGCTGTTCGCGCTCGGCCGCGGCGCGCAGGTAGTGGTCGAGCACGCGCGCGATCACGCCGCCCCCGACCGCACCGCACAGGATCACCAGCCACTGGAACAGCAGCACCACGACGAGCCGCACGGGCTTGGACGCCAGAATCGGGGTGCCGCCCGACACTGGCCAGCCGCCAGCCTCGAGCCAGCTCAGGCCTGCCGTCAGCGCCATCGCCACGCCGCCGAGCAATACGCTGACGCGTGGCCGCGTGATCGCGCCGACTACGCAGACCATCAGCGCGCACGCCCCCAGCGCCGGACTGCGCACGCCTTCGTTCGCGGCCACCGCAATCAGCGCCGCCAGCCCCATCGCGACCAGTGCGGTGGTGCACAGCGCCAGGTTCATCGGGAAGCGCGGCGCGGCGCTGGCGCGTACCGCCAGACCGCACAGCGCCGCGAAGACGAGCAGCGCGCCGGCCAGCGCGACCCGCGCCGGGGACGGTAGGCCCAGCGGCACGCTGGCGAGCATGGCGGCGCAGGCGAAACCGGCGGCGCAGCTGGTTCCGAAGAAGAAGCGCCCGATGATCCGCGCAGCGGGTTCGGGTAGCGCGGTGTCGGCCAAGCGAAGGGCGGGATTCGCCATGCGGCATCAGACTCGCAACGATTCCGAGTGCCTCTGCGGGCATCTTCGGGGGGCCACGGTGAGCGATCCGGGGCAGCGGTTAACGCCAGATGTTACAACCTCGAGTCCCGACGGGGTGCGTGGACCGGCGTGCGAATCCTGATCAGCCGCCGGCTCGGGCCAGACGGGCCTTGTTGAGGTCCGCGCGCGTCGCCAGTGCGGCCTGCCGAGACGCCTGTGCGAAGTCGTTGCCGCGGCTCGCATACAGAACTGCGCGCGACGAACTCACGATGATGGGCGCGATGGTGCGGCCCCCACTGTCGGCGCGCCAGCCGGCACGCACCGTGGCCGCGGCGTCGCCGCCCTGCGCGCCGATGCCTGGGATCAGCAGCGGCAACGTCGGCGCGAGTTCGCGCACGCGTTCGATCTCGGCCGGGAATGTCGCGCCGACCACCAGCGCGAGCTGGCCGCCGCGGTTCCACTCGCCCTGAGCCAGGCGTGCGATGTGTTCGAAGACCTTGCTGCCGTCGGCCAGCGTCTGCCCCTGCAGATCGGAGCTGCCGGGGTTGGAGGTGCGGCACAGCAGGATCGCGCCCTTGCCCTCGTAGCGCAGGTAGGGCTCGATGGAATCGAAGCCCATGAACGGCGACAGCGTCACCGCGTCCGCCCGGTAGCGCTCGAACACTTCGCTGGCGTACTGCTCGGCAGTGCTGCCGATGTCGCCGCGCTTGGCGTCGAGGATCACCGGCACGTCGGGGGCGACTTCGTGGATGTGCGTTATCAGGCGTTCTAGCTGCTCCTCGGCGCGCTGGGCGGCGAAGTAGGCGATCTGCGGCTTGAACGCGATCACCAGGTCCTTGGTGACATCGACAATGGTGGCGCAGAAGTCGAAGATGCGGCTGGGGTCGTCTTTCCACGAGCCCGGAAACTTGGCCGGGTCGGGGTCCAGGCCGACGCAGAGCACTGAATCGTTCCGTGTTTCGGCGCGCGCGAGTTGGGTGGTGAAGCTCATGATCACTTGATGCGTTGGGCGAGCATGGCTGCGTGGCCGGTGTAGCTGCCTGGCGTCATCTCGAGGAGGCGTTCACGCTCGGCGTCCGGGATCTCGAGCGTCTGGATGAATTGGTGAATGGCTTCGCGCGTGATCGTCTTGCCGCGTGTCAGCGCCTTCAGGCGTTCGTAGGGGTTGGGCAGGTTGTAGCGGCGCATCATGGTCTGGATTGGTTCGGCCAGCACTTCCCAGGCGTTGTCGAGGTCGGTGGCGAGCGCTTCTGTGTTGACCTCTAGCTTCTCGAGCCCGCGCAGCAGCGAGTCATAACCGAGTACCGCGTAGCCCAGCGCGACGCCCATGTTGCGCAGCACGGTGCTGTCGGTCAGGTCACGCTGCCAGCGACTGATCGGCAGCTTCTGGCTCAGGTGCGTGAGCAGCGCGTTGGCGAGGCCGAAGTTGCCTTCGGCGTTCTCGAAGTCGATCGGATTGACCTTGTGCGGCATCGTCGACGAGCCGATCTCACCCTCTTTCGTGCGCTGTTTGAAGTAGCCCAGGCTGACGTAGCCCCACACATCGCGCGACCAGTCGATCAAGATCGTGTTGGTGCGCGTGATCGCGTCGAACAGCTCGGCCATGCAGTCGTGCGGCTCGATCTGGATCGTGTACGGGTTGAACGTCAGGCCGAGCTGCGTCTCGATCACGCGGCGCGCGAACGCCTCCCAGTCGAACTCCGGGTACGCCGCGAGGTGGGCGTTGTAGTTG
>JANYBE010000113.1 GCA_025360945.1 Rhizobacter sp.
ACCGTCACGGCGAACCATTCGTCGGTACGGCACTAAACTGAGTGCCGGACGTGAATCGATTCACCGAAGAAGTCTCTTGGGGAACGACAACCCGTGGAGGAGCAACTTTGACCAGCAGAAAACAGACAAGGGCCACAAGGCTCGGAGCGGCCATGCAAACCAAGATGACCTGAACACTCATTCCAGCGGCAATCATGACGCCTACCACCGCTGGCCCGATGATCGGTCCGACGCGGCCGATGGCGTAGACGGATCCCATGGCAGTCGAGCGGAAGCTGAGTGGGTACAGTGACCCCGCGTATGGAAGCGAGAGGCATATGGCACCCAATACCGCAAATCCCGCGAAGAACATGCAGACCATGACGGCGGCAGGATCCGGCACGATCCCGAGCAGTGATATCGAGACAAACAGAATGGGCATGTAGAGCGCAAAAACCTTCTTGTAGCCCACTCTGTCGGCCATCCAGCCAGCAAATGGTGTAGAGATGAAATTGCTGATGGCGAACACCAGGATGAGATTGATACCCGTGGCCAGCGTGAAGCCTCGCTGAACCATCAATTGCGCAATCCAGGTCTGCAGCGTGACCCCGGTCATCTGGAGGCACAGTGACGCCACACCCAAGAGGAACGTGCCGCGCGCGTACTCGCCTTGGAACATGCGCCTGAGCGGCACCTTCGGCGCAGGCGGCTCATTCAAGACGTAGTCGTCGTCGACGCTGGGGACGAATTTGGGACTGACTCGTCTCAATATCGCTCGGATGGAGTCGCGCCTGCCCTTTCTTATCAAGATGGACATCGACTCAGGCAGCCAGAGCAGCGCGACAGGGACCAAGACGATGCAAACGAAGGTTCCGATCAATATCGCTCTCCAGCCGGCAGTGGCTAGAAGCGCGATGGATACCAACGCAGACAGCAGAACCCCCATTGAGATTCCGATGTAGGACATACCGGAAACCATGGCTTTGCGCTTGCCCGGCGTGTATTCGAAGACAAGGGCCACGGCAATCGGGACGATTCCGGCGAGGCCGACGCCGGCGATGAACCTGTAGATTGCAAAATCAACGAACCCCTGTGACAGGCCACAGGCGGCAGAGAAAATGGTGAAGACGGAAATGCCGACGAGCAACATCCGCTTTCGGCCAACCGCATCAGCCAAGACGCCAAAAAGAATTGCACCGCATACGGCACCGACATGTCCGATGCTCGCCAGCATCCCCGCCTCGGCCGGGCCGAGTTTCATGTCCCGCATGATTGCGGGCAGCAAGGTGCCGAACAGCGCGCTGTCGAGACCGTCGGAAACAATCGCCAGGAAGCAGATCACCGCCACGGTGATGGGGAGTGATTGACGTGTGCTGTTGTCGATCAGCATCGTGACGTCGACTTGACGTCGGCCGGCCCCCCCTGGAACCCCAGAATTACTTTGCAAGTTGTTCTCCACCACCCACCATCGCGACGGTGACTGAGTCTTGACGAGCGCCGGGCAGCAGGAAGTGCGCAAGCGCCGGCACCAGCACCAGTGCCCCGAGCATGTTCACGAGGAACATGAATGCCAGCAGCAGTCCCATGTCGGCCTGGAACTTGATACTGGAGAAATGCCAGGTCACGACCGCCGCTGCCAGCGTCACGCCAGTCAACAGCACCACCCGGCCGGTAAACAGCATGGCGATCGCATAGGCGACTTTCAGGGTGGCGCCTTGGCGCATCTGCGTCAGGGTCACGCTCAACACATACAGCGCGTAGTCCACGCCGATGCCAACGCCCAACGCGATCACCGGCAGGGTCGCGACCTTCACACCGATGCCAAGGCCCACCATCAGAGCCTCGGCCAGGATGGAGGTGAGCATCAGCGGCAGCATCGCCACCAGCACCGAACGCCAGGAGCGGAAGGTGATGAGGCACAGCACCGCCACCGCCCCGTAGACCATGAACAGCATCTGGTACCAGGCCTTGCCCACCACGATGTTGGTGGTGGCATCGATCCCGGCCGAGCCAGCCGCCAGAAGGAAGGTGGCGTCCTTGTCGTTGTTCTTCGCGGCGAAGCCTTCGACGTGTTCCACCACGCGTTGCAGCGTCTCGGCGCGATGGTCGCGCAGGTAGGCGTACATCGTGAGCAGATTGCATTCCTCGTTGTACAGCTCACGCGGCGCCTGGGCCGTGATGGTGTTGAGCATGTCCTGGTTGGGCGGCAGCTCGTACCAAAGCGGACTGCCTTCGTTCATGCCCACCAGCACGCGCCGTTGCAGCCGCGCCATCGACTGGGTGGACTCCACGCCAGGCAGGTCCAGCAAACCCCACTCGAGCTCGTCCACCCGACGCAACACCTCGTACTTGCTGCAGTTGCCCTCCGGTGTCTTCACCATGACGGCGAAGACATCATTGCTGGCGCCGTAGTTCTTCGTGAGGAACGCCACGTCACGGTTGTAGCGCGAGTCGGCCCGAAGTTCCGGCGCGCCGGGGTCCAGGTCACCGATTCGCAGTTGCGTGCTGACGGCAAAGCCCACCACCGCGAGAACCGCGGCGGCGGCAACCGCCAGCGTGGCTCGCCGCCCCTCGGTGAAGCTCACGAGGGCGCGCCAGAAGGCACTGGTCTGCCCAGCCGCGGTGGCCGCTTCCTGACGCACGGCCCGTTCTGCGGCCGTGCGGCTCACGCCCACGTAGCTCAGGAGCACGGGCAGGAGGATCAGGTTGGAGAACACGAGTACCAGTACGCCGAGGCTCGCGGCGATCGCGAGCTCGCGGATGACGGGGATGTCGATCACCAGCAGAACCGCGAAGCCCACGGCGTCGGCGAGCAGCGCGGTGAGGCCGGCGAGGAACAGGCGCCTGAACGTGTAGCGGGCCCCCACATAACGGTGCGTCCCGCGCCCGATATCCTGCAGAATG
>JANYBE010000115.1 GCA_025360945.1 Rhizobacter sp.
GGCCGAGTCGATCGAGTTGTTCCCGCGTTCGGTACGATGCGGTAGCCGCAGATCAGGCCGGTGGCAGCGCCATAAGGCTTGTGGGCACGTTGACCACGGGTGCGCGGGTCAAACGAGCGACGCTGCGACGCATGTGCGACAAGCGCGTGACACGACGTTGCCGTCACCGGAGCGTCATGGGCTTGCGACTCAACAGACATGAATGCGCCTCCCGCTCGCCGCCGCCAGCCTGCTCGTTTTCACCGTTCGATGTCGATGACGCGTTTGTGCTCGACCCCGGCCGTTGCCACTACGAGGTCTGGCTCGTGCGTGCGCCCGCGGCGGGCGCGACGATCAGCCATTGGACCCGGGCTGCCGCGTCGGGCCGGTCGAGGTCGGCGTCAACATCGAGCGCGTCTCGACATCTCGCAATGCCCGCACGCTGCTCGGGCCACAGCTGAAGTGGGTCGCCGATCCGCTTGTCGACAAGCCCAGCGCGGGCGTGGCGTGGAGCGCCTCCTGCAGTCTAACGACGCGCGGCCGGCGCAGACGCTGTATGCGCCGTTCACCTGATGGGCCGCCGAGAAGCTCTGGGTGCACGCGAACTTCGGGCTGGACCGCGACTTCGCCGGCATGCACTGGCGTCGCCAGGGGCTGTCGGGCAAATGGGCGGCGAGCGACAGCTTCACGGTCGTTGCCGAGCGCGTGAAGATCGTCGGCGACTGGACTTCGCGCCTGGGTGGGCGCTTCAATGTCAGCGAGACGCTGAGCATCGATCTGAGCGCGGCGCGTTTCGGCCCGCGCTCCGAGCGCGAGACCCTGGTCGTCATGTACGACCTTTATCCAACCTCTATCCCTCCAAAGAAGCGCTCGACGGTGCCATCGCCTCCGGATGTACAAGTGGGTTTGGCGACACGGTCGAGCAACTGGACGACCTTCTCGTCACCCTGGGCGCGAGCGTGGGACGGTCGTGAAGTCATCGATCCGAGGTTGGCCGTCTGGCTCTTCCACTGCGCGAAAGAGAACTCCAACGAGGTCGTCGCCGCTCAACAACAAGACCGAAGCTGTGATTCGCGAGCCCGAAGCCCAGCACAATCGCTAAGGATTTGCCTGACGTAAAGCCCGCGTTGCATGGGCGCGCACCGTCAGGTTTCGTCGTGCAGCGCACACGACACACGCCGGTCACACGCCGCGCGCAGCATAGTGGTCCATGCAACGTGAAGCCTCCTTCTTGCGCGCATGGAACGAAGCGCAGTCACCCGGCGCCGACGACGAAGAGGCCGAGCGCCGACATCGCTACCGCACGCTGTGGATCTCGGACCTGCACCTGGGCACGCCGGGCTGCCAGGCCCTCGCGCTGCTCGACTTCCTGAAGCGCACCGAGTGCGAGACGCTGTTCCTGGTCGGCGACATCATCGATGGCTGGCAGCTGCGCCGGCAATGGTATTGGCCGCAGGCGCACAACGACGTGATCCAAAAGCTGCTGCGTAAGACGCGCAAGGGCACGCGCGTGATCTTCATACCGGGCAACCACGACGAGTTCGCGCGCCGCTATGTCGGCCACAACTTCGGCGGGATTGACGTCGCCGAAGACTGGATCCATAAGACTGCCGACGGCCGCAAGCTCTGGGTCATGCACGGCGATCTGTTCGACGGGGTGATCCAGTGCGCCAAGTGGCTCGCACACGTGGGTGACTCACTGTACGAGTTCACGCTGCGGCTGAACCGGCACCTGAACTCGATGAGGGCGCGCATGGGGTTGCCGTACTGGTCCTTGTCGAAGTACCTGAAGCTCAAGGTCAAGCGCGCGGTAAGCTACGTCGGTGACTTCGAGACAGCGGTCGCGCGCGAAGCCCGGCAACGCGGCGTGCACGGCGTCGTCTGCGGTCACATCCACCACGCCGAGCTGCGCGACATCGACGGCATCCTCTACGCAAACGACGGCGACTGGGTCGAAAGCATGACAGCGTTGGCCGAGCACGCCGATGGCCGGCTGGAAATCATCGACTGGACTGCTCAGTCGAGCGCTGACACGTCTGTCACGAAAATGTCGCAAAACCTTCATAAACTGGTGGGATGACTGAGACCAGCAATCCCGGCGCCTTCGAGATGCCGGCGCTGCTGAACGGCGAACGCGCCATTTTCGAGTTCAATCGCCGCGTGCTCGCGCAGGCGCGCCGCATCGACGTGCCGCTGCTCGAACGCCTGCGCTATGTCTGCATCGTCTCGTCGAACATGGACGAGTTCTTCGAGGTGCGCTTCGCAGACTACCTCGAGGCGGCGCGCCGCTCGGGCTCGGGCGTGTCGAGGCGCGATCTTGAATCGGTGGCGGCTGACGCGCACGCGCTCATCGACGATCAGTACACCGCGTTCAACGACGAGCTGATGCCGCAGCTCGCGCAGCAAGGCATCGTGATCCTGAACCACGAGCAGCGCGACCACGCGCAGCGGCGCTGGGTCGCGAGCTTCTTCAAGCGCGAAGTGAGGCCGCTGTTGGTACCGGTCGGGCTCGATCCATCTCACCCGTTTCCGCAGGTCGCGAACAAGTCGCTGAACTTTATCGCGCGGCTCGGTGGCAAGGACGCGTTCGGACGCGTGAATCCGTTCGCGATCGTCAAGGTGCCGCGCGTGCTGCCGCGCGTGATCCGCCTGCCGGACAAGCTCGCGGGAGTCGATGCACAGGGCCGCAGGCGTCAGGTCTTCGTGCTGCTCACCAGCGTGATCCGCGCGCACCTGGCCGAGCTGTTCCCGGGGCGCGAGGTCGAGGTGTTCTCGCAGTTTCGCGTCACGCGCGATTCGGACCTCGAGGTAGACGAGGACGACGTCACCAATCTGCGCCAGGCGCTGCGCTCGGGCCTGACGACACGCCACTTCGGTCAGGCGCTGCGGCTCGAGGTAGTAAACACCTGCCCGGGTGAGCTGTCGGACTTTTTGCTCGAGCAGTTCAGCCTGCCGGCGGCCGCGCTGTACAAGGTTAACGGGCCGGTCAACCTCGTGCGCCTGAACCAGCTGATCGACCAGGCTGACGCTCCCGAGCTGCGCTTTGAACCGTTCGAGCCGGCCTGGCCGGAGGCCCGGCTGCCACGCCAGACCTCGATCTTCGACTGCCTGCGCGAGCGCGACGTGCTGCTGCATCACCCGTTCGAGTCCTTCGAGCCGGTCGTGCAATTCTTGCGCGAGGCGGTGTTCGACCCGGACGTGCTGGCGATCAAGCAGACCATCTACCGCACCGGCAGCGAATCGCCGCTGATGGACTTGCTGATCGAGGGCGCGCGTCGCGGCAAGGAAGTGATGGTCGTCGTCGAGCTGAAGGCGCGATTCGACGAAGAGGCCAACATCACCTGGGCCGAGCGGCTCGAGGCCGTGGGCGTGCAGGTCGTGTACGGCATCGTCGGGCTGAAGACGCACGCCAAGCTCCTGCTTGTGACGCGTCGCGAGCAAGGTCGGCTACACCGCTATGCGCATCTTTCGACGGGCAACTACAACCCGAAGACCGCACGCCTGTACACCGACCTCGGCTACTTCAGCGCCGAGCGCGAGCTGACCGCGGACGTAGACGCGGTGTTCCAGCAGCTCGCCAGCCTGGGCCGAATGAAGCCGCTTCGCAGCCTACTGCAAGCGCCGTTCACGCTGCACAAGCAGATGCTCGCGCAGGTCGAGAAAGTGGCGGCTGCGGCGCGTGCTGGGCGGCGTGCGCGCATTGTCGCGAAGATGAACGCGCTGACCGACGTGCCGCTGATCCAAGCGCTGATCCATGCCGCGCGCGACGGCGCCCAGATCGACCTGATCGTGCGTGGCGCGTGCATGCTGCGGCCCGGCATCGAAGGCATCAGCGAACGCATCCGCGTGCGTTCGGTGGTCGGACGCTTTCTCGAACACTCGCGTGTCAGCTACTTCTGCTGGGGCGACGGCGCGGACGACGAAGCCTTGTTCCTCACGAGCGCCGACTGGATGGGCCGCAACATGTTCGGCCGCATCGAAGTCGCGTGGCCGGTGCGCGACGCCCAGCTGCGCCAGCGCGTGATCGACGAATGCTTGGTGCCCTACCTGCGCGACCGACAGGACGCGTGGGTGCTTGGGTCCGACGGCGGCTACGAAGCCGTCGCGCGCACCGAGCCGGGCGCGCAGCAGGCGCTGATGCAATGCTTCGGCGGAGCCGCGTAATGGATCTGATCCTGTGGCGCCATGCCGAGGCCTTCGAGGCGCGCGAGGTCGAGAACGACCTGGAGCGCGCGCTCACGCCCAAGGGCGAACGACAGGCACAACGCATGGCCGACTGGCTGAACCAACGGCTCGCGCACTCAACGCGCATTCTCGTCAGCCCGGCGCTGCGCTGCCAGCAGACGGCGAAAGCGCTGGGCAAGAAGTTCAAGACTGCAAGCGAGCTCGCGCCCAATGGCAACGGCGAGGCGCTGCTGAAGTCCGCGCGCTGGCCGGATGCGGCCGAGCCGGTGCTGGTGATCGGGCATCAGCCGACGCTCGGCCTGGTCGCCTCCTACCTGTTGACCGACACGCCACAGCCATGGACGCTCAAGAAGGGCGCCGTGTGGTGGATTCGCGGCCGCAACCGCGAGGATGTGGCGCAGGTGATCCTGCAGGCCGTGCAGTCGCCCGATTGTCTTTAGGCGATACTGGGGCTCAGCGTTGCGCAGCGTTGCTCAGCGCTGCTGCTCGAGTCGCAGCGGTCCGCCGCGCTCCCACATCGCCGCCTCCTCGTCGAGCAGGTGGCGGGTGCGCGGGTGGATCTCGCTCCAGCCCGCGGCAAAACTCAGCTCCGCGACCGGTCCATTGCGCTTCAGCCGCATCGCGTCGGCATCGATTTCGCCGCGGGCGTGGCACTTGATTGCACCCAGGCGCAGGCACAGCAGCTGCCACGCGAAGTCCTCGCGAGTGAGACCGGCCTCGACCTTGCGCAGCCCGCCGCGCTGGCCCAGAACCAACTCGCTGACGCGGCGCAGCTGGCTTTGCGAGAAGCCCGCGGCGTCGGCGTGCGCGAGCACGTAGGCGCTGTGCCGATGGTGGTCGTGGTGCGAGATCATCATGCCGATCTCGTGCAGCGCGCAGGCCCACAGCAGCTCACGCCGGGTCTCGGCACCGGCGCGCGGTTGCACGCTGGCGTACAGCCGTTCGGCGACGCTCGAAACGCGCGCGGCCTGCTGCGTGTCGACCATGAAGCGGCGCTGCAGCTCGCGCACCGATGCATCGCGTATGTCGTGGCCGTCCTGGCGCAGCTCGGTGGCGTGCCGGCGTTCGTCCAGCTCAAATATGACGCCCTGGCGCAGCGCACCGCGCGCCGGCAGCAGCTCGGCGATGTCGAAGTGCGCGGCGAGCGTGTACAAGATGGCCAGACCACCGGCGATCACCGCGCGGCGCTCGTCCTTCAGGCCGGGCAGTGCGAGCTTCTCGACACGGCCGGCGCGCAGGCATTGCTCCATCAGCCAGCGCAGGCCGTCGGGAGTGATGCGACCGTCACTGACCCCGCTGGCGGCGAGCAGCTGCGAGACCGCGCCGACCGTGCCCGACGAGCCCAGCGCCTCATGCCAATGCGCGCAAGCAAAGGGCTCCAACGCCTCCTCGAGCTCGGCGCCGGCGGCGACCTGCGCCTGTCGAAACGCTTCTTCGGTGAAGCGCCCTTCGCCGAAATACTTCAGCGACAGGCTCACGCTGCCGACCTGGAACGACTCGGCGCGCACCGGCTTGCGGCCCTGGCCGAGGATCATCTCGGTCGAGCGCCCGCCGATGTCGATCACGAGCCGCGGCACGTTCGAGGGCTGCAGTCGGGCCACGCCGGCATAGATCAGGCGAGCCTCTTCGCGGCCGGAGATCACCTCGATCGCGAAGCCCATCACGGCCTGCGCGCGGGCCAGGAATTCGTCGCGGTTGCGCGCTTCGCGCAGCGTCTGGGTCGCGACCGCGCGCACCTGCGTGGGCGCGAAGCCCTTAAGCCGCTGAGCGAAGCGGGCGAGGCAGGCCAGACCACGCTCGGCCGCTTCCTCGGAGAGCAGACCGTTGGTATCGAGGCCGGCGCCCAGGCGCACGGTTTCCTTCTGGTAATCGACGCGGCGGTAGCGGCCGTCGATCAGCTGCCCGATCTCGAGCCGGAAGCTGTTCGAGCCCATATCGATTGCGGCGAGCTGGCCGGGCCAGCGCGAGGGCATGGCTGGGGTGAGAGCATAGCTGTGCAGGTCCATGCGTCGATTGTGGTGCCTCCTAGAATCGCGCGACTCTAAGTAACAACAGATGGAGCCGCGCATGCACAGCAGCGAGATCGACAGCCCGACCGACGCTGCCGATCTCTCGTGCCGCGACTTCGTGCGGGCCGCGGTGGGCACCGGCTTTGCCTTGGCGGCGCTGCCGGTGACGGCGCAGGCGATACGCACCGAGGGTGAGGG
>JANYBE010000119.1 GCA_025360945.1 Rhizobacter sp.
CTCGTTCGCTGCCGAGGTGACGCGCGTGGCGCGCGAGGTCGGAACCGAGGGCATCCTCGGCGGTCAGGCGGACGTTCAGGGTGTCGCAGGGACGTGGAAAGATCTGACCGAGTCAGTGAACTTCATGGCGGGCAACCTGACATCGCAGGTGCGCAATATCGCCGACGTGACAAAAGCGGTGGCAGCCGGCGACCTGTCGAAGAAGATCACGGTGGACGTTAAGGGAGAAATCTCCGAACTGAAGAACACCGTGAACACCATGGTCGACCAGTTGCGATCCTTCGCGGCCGAGGTGACACGCGTGGCGCTCGAGGTCGGCACCGAGGGCATTCTCGGCGGCCAGGCGGACGTGCAGGGCGTTGCCGGAACATGGAAGGATCTGACCGATTCGGTGAATCTGATGGCATCAAACCTGACGAGCCAGGTTCGCAACATCGCCGACGTGACCAAGGCCGTGGCGGCGGGCGATCTGTCCAAGAAGATCACCGTCGATGTCAAGGGCGAGATCCTCGAACTTAAGGCCACGATCAACACCATGGTCGACCAGCTCTCGTCGTTTGCCGCCGAAGTGACCCGTGTGGCGCGCGAGGTGGGCACCGAAGGCCGGCTCGGCGGTCAGGCCCAGGTGCGCGACGTATCGGGCACCTGGAAGGATCTGACCGAGAACGTCAACTTCATGGCCGGCAATCTGACCGGCCAGGTGCGCGGGATTGCGAAGGTTGTGACCGCGGTGGCCAACGGCGATCTGAAGCAAAAGCTGACAGTCGAGGCCAAGGGCGAGATCGCAGCTCTGGCCGAGACCATCAACAGCATGACGGACACCCTCGCGACCTTCGCCGATCAGGTGACAACGGTGGCGCGCGAGGTTGGCGTGGAGGGCAAGCTTGGCGGCCAGGCAAAGGTGCCGGGCGCTGCAGGCACCTGGAAGGGCCTGACCGAAAACGTGAACCAACTCGCCGCCAACCTGACCACTCAGGTCCGCGCGATCGCGGAGGTCGCCACCGCGGTGACGCAAGGTGACTTGACGCGATCCATCACGGTCAAGGCCCAAGGCGAGGTCGCGGCGCTGAAGGACACCATCAACGAGATGATCCGCAATCTCAAGGACACGACGCAGAAGAACACAGAGCAAGATTGGCTGAAAACCAACCTGGCAAAATTCAGCCGCATGCTCCAGGGCCAGAAAGACCTGCTCACTGTGGGCCAACTGATCTTGTCTGAGCTCGCGCCGGTTGTCGGAGCGCAGCAGGCCGAGTTCTATGTGCTGACGACGGTGGCCAATACGCCCAAGCTCCGTCTGTTCGCGAGCTATGCCTCAGGTGGCCAGCACTCGCACGGCAAGGAGGTCGACCTCGGGCAGGGACTGGTCGGCCAGTGCGCGCTCGAAAAATCGAAGATCCTGCTGACGAACGTGCCCGGCAATGCATTCCGCGTCGCCACTGGACTGAGCGAGAGCGCGGCGCTGGACGTGTTGGTGCTGCCCGTGGTGTTCGAGGGCGAGGTTCGCGGTGTGCTCGAGCTGGCCTCGCTCGAACGCTTCAACCCGGCTCACCAGGCCTTCCTCGACCAGCTCACCGAATCCATTGGGATCGTGATCAACACGATCAGCGCCAACATGCGCACCGAGGATCTGCTAACGCAGTCGCAATCGCTCGCCGAGGAACTGCAGAGCCGGCAGCAGGAGCTGCAGCAGACCAACGAGGCGTTGCAGGAGAAGGCTCGTCTGCTGGTACACCAGAACCAGGAGGTCGAGCGCAAGAACCAGGAGGTCGAACAAGCGCGCCAGGCACTCGAGGAAAAGGCCGAGCAGCTAGCGCTGACCTCCAAGTACAAGTCGGAGTTCTTGGCCAACATGTCGCATGAGCTGCGCACGCCGCTGAACAGCCTGCTAATCCTGTCGGACCAGCTGTGCAAGAACAGCGAAGGCAACCTGACCGCCAAGCAGGTCGAGTTCGCCAAGACGATCCACCTCTCCGGCAACGATCTGCTGATGCTGATCAACGACATCCTCGATCTGTCGAAGATCGAGTCCGGCACGGTGGCCGTCGACGTCAGTGAACTTCGCGTCGAAGACTTGCAGCGTTCGGTCGACCGCAGCTTCCGCCATGTCGCCGAATCGAAGCATGTCGAGTTCGAGATTGTTGCGGAACAGCCCTTGCCAAAGACCATCGTGACCGATGTCAAGCGGCTGCAGCAGATCATCAAGAACCTGCTGTCGAATGCCTTCAAGTTCACTCACCATGGCTCGGTGTCACTCACCATCGACGTGGCGACGAGCGGTTGGTCTCGCGACAACGATGAACTCAACCGCGCCGGTCAAGTATTAGCCTTTGCAGTGACGGACACCGGCATCGGAATTTCCCCCGACAAGCAGCAGATCATCTTCGAGGCGTTTCAGCAGGCCGACGGTTCGACCTCTCGCAAGTACGGTGGCACGGGCCTGGGCTTGGCGATCAGCCGCGAGCTTGCGCGTTTGCTGGGTGGGGAGATCCGCCTCGTCAGCACGCCGTCGCGAGGCAGTACTTTCACGCTCTATCTTCCGCAGAGCTACAGTCCTTCCCGCTCCGGCCGTCATACGCGCGCAGCGATTGGCGCGAATGACGCGCCAGCCCCCGTGGCGCGGGCGCTGCCGGAGCACGTGGAAGTGCGGCCTGCGCTTCCGTCGATGCCTGCGCAGATCGAATCAGAGGCCATCGAGGCCGAAGACAACAGTCCCTTCCTTGCCGTCAACGTAGCTGACGACGATCGCAACGACATCCTGCTCGGCGACAAGGTGCTGCTGGTCGTCGAGAATGATCTGGCGTTCGCCAAGGTGTTGCAACAAGCAGCTCGGCGCAACGGATTCAAGGTGCTGGTGAGTACGAGTGGCGCAGGCGCGCTGGCCATGACGCGCGACTACCAGCCCGCCGTCATCACGCTCGACATCTTCTTGCCCGACATGGAAGGCTGGCGCATCCTGGAGCGCATCAAGACGGACCTGGCGACGCGTCACATCCCGATCTGCGTCGTGTCCACCGACGATTCGCGACAACGGGCGCTGAACGCGGGCGCCGTCGGCTTTCTCACGAAGCCACTTCAATCGGTCGACGAGGTCGACGAAGCGCTCGCCCTCCTTTACGAGTTTGCCGATCGCCGCAGCAAGCGCCTGCTGGTGATGATGGCACCCTCCCAGTCGCGCGCAAGCTACCTCGAAGCGCTCGATGCCGAGACTGAAATCGTGCTGGCCGATTCCGCGACTGCGGCACGCGTCGAACTTGCCGGCGGCAACGTGGATTGCCTGATCACCGATGGCAGCGTCACGGAGTTCGGTCCGGAAGACGTGATCGAGGCATTGGAGTCGCGCCCACTGGCTCGGCAGATGCCGATCGTGTTGGCGTGCGGCGACGCGGAAGTGGCCTCTCGCTGGGAGCGCGGCCACAGTGCGTTCGCCCTGCGTCGCGCCGATTCGCTCGAACGCATGCTCGATGCGACCGCGTTCTTCCTGCACCGAGGCGAGGCCTCCATGTCAGACGAGGAGCGCCGCTCGGCGCAAGCGCTATTCGAGGCGGATCGAGTGCTTGAAGGCAAGAAAGTCTTGATAGTCGACGACGACATGCGCAACATCTTCGCGATGGCGACCGTGCTGGACGCGCAAGGGATGGTGATCGTATCGGCAGAGAACGGCCAGGACGCGATTCGCCTCGTGGAGACCGATCCCGACATCGACATCGTGGTGATGGACATCATGATGCCCGAGATGGACGGCATGGAGACGATGCGGCGGCTGCGCTTGTTGCCCCGCGGCAAGGACCTGCCGCTGATTGCCGTAACCGCCAAGGCGATGAAGGGGGATCGCGAGAAGTGCATCGACGCCGGAGCCTGGGACTACCTGTCCAAGCCGGTCGACACGTCGTACCTGCTGGTCGTCTTGCGCGGCTGGCTTTGCTAGTGAGATGCGCGTGTCCGATGACCTTCACTCGCTGAGCGAGGACGAGAAGTCCAACATCCTGATCGTCGACGATCTGGCAGAGAAGCTGCTTGTCTTCGGCACAGTGCTTGAGGAGCTGAACCAGAACCTCGTGTTCGTTCGCTCCGGGCGAGAGGCGTTGCGGGAAATCTTGCAGCGCGACTTTGCCGTCATTCTTCTCGACGTCAACATGCCCGACATCGATGGCTTCGAGACGGCAGAGCTGATTCGCCAGTACAAGCGCTCGGCGCTCACTCCGATCATCTTCATCACGTCGTACGCCGACGAGATGCAGACCGCGCAGGGCTATTCGTTGGGGGCGGTGGACTACATCCTGTCTCCGGTCGTGCCGAATGTTCTGCGCAGCAAGGTGCAGGTCTTTGTTCAACTTCACGCCATGCAGCGACAGATTCGGCATCAGGCCGATGCGCAGGCCGCGTTTGCCGCAGTGGAGTCGGCCCGGGCGATCGCCGAAGAGAACGACAGGCGTTCGGCGTTTCTGTCGAACGCGAGCCGCGTCCTGCACCGCTCGCTGCAAGTGGCTCTCGGCATGCGCGACCTCGCTGGGCTCATCGTGCCGGATCTGGCGCCTCTGGCGATGGTCCTGCACGCCGATGCCGGCACCCTGCGCGGCAGCGTGCTGGTCGCCTTCGACGCCGGCGCCGGGCGCGCGTCGTTTCAGGAAATCGCGTTCAGCGCGCTCGACCCAATACTTCTGAGTGCTCTGCAGGCTGCCATACGCGACGGTAAGCGCACCGATCTCACGTCGCTGCAGCTGCACGCATTGAATGCGCCTGACTTCGGCTTTGCGGCGCACATAGCAGCTGGTGTCTCGCCTTGGTTGGAGGCAGGCTCTCTTGTACCGTTACTGACTGGCGATCGGGTTCTCGGCGCCATGCTGGTCGCGGCGCGGCATCCAGCAAGCAACGGCGCGGCGACCGATTGGCGAGTGCTCAACGAGCTTGGCGTGCATGCCGCAGCGGCACTCGAAAACGCGCATTTATACGAGAGCCTGCAATCGGAGATCGTCGAGCGGCGCGCGGCCGAGGTCGAGCTGCAGGAATCGAGTCGACGCAAGGATGAGTTCCTTGCGATGCTCTCGCACGAGCTGCGCAATCCGCTCGCGCCGATTCGCACTGCTGTTGAAGTGATGCGCCGTCTGGGTCCCTCGGACGCGAAATTCACGACGGCGTCTGACATCACGATCCGGCAGTTGCGGCACGTGACGCGTCTGGTCGACGAACTGCTAGACGTCGCGCGAATCAGCCAGGGCAAGATCGTGCTCGCCCGCGACAGGTTGGATTTGAACTTGGTGATCGAGCATTGCGTCGAAACCGCGCAGCCCTTCGTCGAGGCTCGCGAACAAGTGCTGCGCGTCGCGTTCTTTTCTACCCCTGTCTGGGCCGACGGCGATTTCCCGCGCATCGCGCAGATCGTCTCGAATCTTCTGCATAACGCGTCGAAGTACAGCTCGGCCGGCTCGGCAATCGACTTGACCGCCGAGCTCGACGCGTCCGCGGCGGTGATCCGCGTACGCGACGAAGGCATCGGTATCGATGTTGAGCTGTTGCCGCACATTTTTGATCTCTTCACGCAAGGCCGACGCGGGCTCGATCGGTCCCAGGGCGGCCTCGGCGTCGGGCTGACCCTCGCACGCCGATTGGCTGAGTTGCACGGTGGCACGCTCGAAGCGCTCAGCGAAGGAGCAGGACGCGGCTCCGAGTTCGTACTCACCTTGCCGTCGGTCCAGAGTGTGAGTGGGGCTGCCCTAGGAGCAGCGCCGACCTTGTCCATCGTTTCGAAGGATTGCAAGATCTTGATCGTGGACGACAACCAGGATGCCGCGGAGAGCATTGCCACTTTTTTCAGGCTGCAGGGCCAGACCGTACGAACCGCTGCCGATGGTCCACGCGCGCTCGACGAGGCCGCCGGTTTCGCGCCCGATGTCGTCGTACTCGACATTGGCCTGCCACTGCTCGACGGATACGAAGTCGCGCGGCGACTGCGCCAGCTCCCCTCGACCCGGAACGCGCTTCTTCTTGCCCTCACCGGCTACGGCCAAACGCAAGACCGAATACGCGCCGAAGAGGCCGGCTTCGATCGTCATTTCGTCAAGCCTGCAGATCCGACAGTGTTGCTATCCGTCGTCGACGAGTGGGTACGTGGTCTTGAGCGCAATTCGCCCGCAGTGGCATCCCCCATCGTCAACGCCTCTTGATTCGGAATACCCGCCATGCCAACACCTGCGACCACAGAACATTCAGCGTCGTGCCCATTCTTCGATCGGCACCCGCACGCGGCACTGCTGATAGATGGCAGCGGGCGCGTGCTCCATGCCAACCCTGCGGCCGACTGGCTTGCGCGGCAAGACGAATATCCAAACTTTGGAGAAATGACCGGCTTGTCGTGGGAAGGGAGTGGCGCATTGCCGCGCGACATGGCCGCGGGTTGGACGCGGCGCCTGCGGATTCGGGCAGGCGACGGGTCCTCACGCCAAGCCGACGCCAGTCTGTTTCGCGCGGCCGAATCGCCCGAGGACACGCCGGCATACTTCCTGGTGCTTCGCGATGTCACCGCGGCCGTCGAGGCAGCGCGGGGAGGCCATGAGATGGACAGCCGCTCCAAGGTCACGACCGACTCGGCGCCCGTGCTGATTTGGATGGCTGCCGACACCATGATGCGAGACTGGTTCAACAGATCTTGGATTCGGTTCCGCGGTCGCACGCTGGGAGACGAACTCGGCGAAGGTTGGACAGAAGGCGTGCATCCCGAGGATCTCGAGCGCTGCCTGAGTGTCTACTCCATCAGCTTCGCGGAGCGACAGCCCTTCACAATGGACTACCGACTCAAGCGCCATGACTGCGTGCATCGCTGGGTGTTGGACACCGGAATTCCGCGCTGGAGCGAAGACGGACACTTCCTGGGCTACATCGGCACGTGCGTCGACATCACGGACCGCAAGGAGCTTGAAGAGAAGCTGGCGGAGCGCACCCGCACACTTCGTCTCTCCGATCGAAGGCGAGAGGAGATTCTTGCTCGACTTGCCCACGAACTGCGCAACCCGCTCGGTGCGATTGCCAATGCCGCTGCGATCCTGCGCACGGTAGAGCGGGACGATCGAAATCTGGTCATGGCGCGAGAAATCGTCGAACGGCAAATCGACCAGCTCAGACGACTGGTTGCGGACATTGCTGACGTGACGCGGATCACTAAGGGCCGAGTGGTTCTGCATCGCGAAAGGGTCGACATCGACGCCGTGATCGGCGGCGCGGCAGACCAGATTCGCCATGAAATCGAACGCCGGTCCCAGGTGCTTCAGATCGAAGTGACAGGCAGCGGAGCGCACTGCGACGGGGATGCTGACCGCCTGACTCAGTCGCTGTCAGCCCTTCTCGGCAACGCATCGAGATTCTCTCCCGACGGTGCCCCCATCAAGGTTTCTGTGGTCGGGTCGCCCGAGAGCATCTCGATTGTTGTGAGTGACGTTGGCATCGGCATTTCGCCGGAACTCCTGCCCCATGTTTGCGAAGCCTTTGTTCAGGGATTGCCGGACGGATCCGAAGGTGGCCTGGGCGTCGGTCTCACGATTGCCAAGCAGGTCGCGCGTCTGCACGGCGGAGATTTGCGCCTGGAAAGCGCAGGCAGCCACATGGGCACGAAGGTCACCCTGACGCTTCCCCGCAAGGCCAGCAAACCCGACGTCGTGGCAGACCTCTCCACAATTTCGGGGCGTCGCATACTGATCGTCGAGGACAACACCGACGCCCGCGAAAGCCTGCGCATCCTGCTGGAGGCACAAGGCAACGAGGTAATGACTGCCGTTGACGCGACGCAAGGGCTTGAGCTGGCGACCACCCTCTCCCCCGACTACGTCATCTGCGATATCGGCTTGCCTGACGTGAACGGATTCGACTTGGTTCGCAGCCTTCGTGAGGCATTGGCAGGCAAGTCAACGCGCTTTGTGGCAGTCACTGGGTACGGAAGACTGGAGGACCAGGATCGCGCGATGGAATCTGGCTTCGATTCGTTCGTCGTCAAGCCGATTCGGCGCGCTTGCATTGACATTGCGGCGAAGACAAGGTTGCCAAACGCGTGACTTGTAGAAGTCGATCCCCGGACACGGCCAGCGTCCGCCGCGGTCCGATGGCTGTCCCGCGCATCAAAGTGCGATTCGAGCCGTCTTGCGTCGACCCGAGTCTCTCAGGAGCATGAGCAGCACGCGTTCGTTCAAGCTCAGCCCCAAAGCGGTCGAACGCGGTCAGCAGAGTCGAATGAGTCGCATACGCCGAACTACTCGTCGTGGGCCAAGGGCCTCTGCGACTGCGCTGCTCTCATGCAATGTTGTGCCCATGTCTGCGGAAGTCGATGCCGGGATTACGCCACTTCGATCGCCAGAAGCTCGTCCTTGCGCGCGGCTAGCTGGGTACCCAACGCAAACATGTCAAGCTTGGTCTTCTTCGCTTTGGGGAACAACTTGCTTTGCTCTTCCGCGACGTGGTGCTTCACGAATTCGGAGAGGACCTTGATCTTGGCGTCAAACATCTCACCGTCGGGTTCAACATCCCTGATCTGCGAAATCAAGGCCTTGAGCGTCCCATGTTCCACTATCGCCTCCGGCACAAGTTCATGATCCTTGAGTGCCGCCTTCACTGCGGGATAGAAGATCTCTTCCTCCACCCGCGCGTGGATCGTCAGCTCGGTGCATATCTTCGAGACGAGCATCTTCTTCTTCGCACTGGAGCGAGTCTTTTCGTATTCCGCGAACAACGCACTGACGCGCATATGGTCTGCGCGCAAAAGCGCGGTCGCCTCTTGAGCCTTCGGCGGCATGAATGTCTTTGTCGTCTTCACTGCGGTAGCCATGGTCGCAATTCCTTCGAGTTGGGATTGATGAACTGATGCGCTCAATGAACGAAGAGCGCTATCAATATGATGATGGGGATGGGCACGCCCAGAAAGAACAGGAGAAGTGAACGCATGATGGCCTCCGGGTGCTGAGTTGATGGTGGTCAGAACAGATCGCGTCGGCGACCGCCATGAGTGGCAGCCAGACTTGCGACGAATGCGCCTGCGAGCAGGGAAACAAAGAGCCACAACGCGGCGTACGACGACGTCTTTCTTGCCTTGTCGGCCGCCTCGCGTGCCGTCGCTTCCGCCTCCCTTGCCTTGACCTGAACGCGGCCGAACGCATCGGTCACTCGCTTCTCCGCCTCCGCTTGGGGGACTCCGGTCTGCTGTGCAACGACCTGACCCACGTACTTCGTGTCTTCAGAAGAGAGCGCGCCGGAACTCATACCGTTGACAAAGATCCGCCCGACTTCTCCGATCGACCTTCCAGGCTCCCCGGCCCCTGCAGTGGGTGACGTGGCAGGCGCTGACATGTCCTTGCGGAAAAGCGATTCCACAAAGTAGTTCGATCCGGCCGCGAGCCCCTCGCTCCTAGCGCCGCCTCCAGCTGCCGGACCCATTGCGGCCGCCGCCGTGGTTGCGGCTGCACCCGCAACGGGGGCAGCGGCCTGCGCGCCGCCGCCAACAATCGCACTGATGGCTGACGTCAGCATCGCTGCGGTAACGAGCGTTGCAACCCCCCATGCGAGAAAGCCGTGCGCGGTATCGCGAAAATAGACCTCATCCGCGTGGGTCATCAGCCAACGGGTGCGCAGCCGCCCGGCCAGATAGCCACCCATACCGGCTGCGGCCAATTGCGTGAACGTGATCCAGACAATCGTGGAGACGCCGAACGTCCCGGCGGTGGCCCCTTGACTGGTCCATGGCGACACCGACGAAAGCCCCAGACCGGTGCCGAGGATCAAAAGGATGAGCGACAGCGCCGCTGCGCCCGTGGCGCCCGCTAATACGGCGCTCCATGACAATGCGCTGCCGGGCGACGGTGAATCTGGCTCGAGCTGTCCTAGCGGCCTTCTGGCCGCGGCGAGCGATGCCTCGCGTGCCATCGTTGTGTCGTTCATGTCGATGCCTCCTGAAATGAGGAATCGATGATGTGGATTTAGGGCATTGCCGAGAGTCAGAACATCGATCGTCTCCGTGTAGGACACGAATCATTCTTCACTTCAAACCTGTGCTCGGCAGGCGGCGTCTCAGCCTCCGACTTGTCGCCAGACTTGCAGTGCGTTCCGGGAGAGTCCCTGCCTCAGCGAAGGCGCGCGCACGAGAGCACACGAAGTAGAGTGTCGACGTCTACGGGTTTTGTCAGGTGCCAGTCGAAACCGGAATCCTTGGCCCGCAGCTTGTCGCTTTCGCCGGCATATCCGGTCACGGCAATCAGGACTGTCATCCCCAGGTCGGGCATCGCACGCAACTGTCGCGCGACCTCGAATCCGTCCAGCCCTGGCAGGCCGATGTCGAGCAGAATCGCGTCCGGGCGATCCTCGCCGGCCAAGCGCAAGGCTTCGACTCCATCCGCTGCAGACCGAACTCGATGGCCCATCGTCGACAGCAGTTTAGTCAGCGACTCCCTAGCATCGAGGTTGTCGTCGACCACTAGCAGGGTCAGGAATCGAGTTTCGATCTTCTCGGAGGAGGCTTGGCCTTTTCCCGTGGGGCGAACGGGCTGAAGCGGCACCGTCACAGTCATCTTGCAGCCTTGACCGGCACCGCCGCTGGTCGCATGGATCGACCCGCCGTGGAGCTCGACGATTCGTTTCACCAGCGGCAGCCCGACGCCCAACCCACCTTCTGGTCGGTCAAGCGCGCGATCTCCCTGAACGAAGATGTCGAACGCTGTGACCAGCAGCTCGGCGGACATTCCGATGCCGTTATCGACAACTTCCAAGACGCCGGCGTTGCCCTCGGTCCTCAGGAGGAGATCGATTCGGCCCCCGCGCGGCGTGTACTTGGCGGAGTTAGTCAACAAGTTGACCACGACCTGCGTGATGCGCATTGCGTCTCCGGACATCATCACCGGTGTCGAAGGCAGGGAAACCTCTAGGACTTGCCCGTAACTTTGCGGCATGGGATGAATGGAATCCACCGCAGCCGCAATCACTGCCTTGAGATCGATATCTTCCCGGCGAATCCGGATCTTGCCGCTTGTCATTCGACTCACGTCGAGCAAGTCGTCGACCAGCCGGGACAGATGGGTCACCTGGCGGCCAATCACGTCCGCGCACCGCAGATGACACCTGTCGGTTGCGGTCGCCCGCAGTAGGGCCGCCGAGTTGCTGATAGGCGCCAGCGGATTGCGCAGCTCGTGTGCAAGCATGGCGAGGAATTCCTCGATGCGCTTGCCCTTCGTTTCGAGCTCGGTGATACGCCTGCCTTGGGTTACGTCTTTGGTGATCTGCACGTAAGCATGAAGCTCACCGTTGTCGTGCCGCACCGCGGTCAGGGTGACGTCCGCCCAGAACTGGGTTCCGTCGCGGCGCAGGCGCCATCCGGACAACTGGATCGAGTCTCGCTTCGCGGCCTCGTGGAGGTCTCGCCGCGGCCTATCGCTGGCGACATCTTCCGGGAGGTAGAGGATCTCGGCGCCACGTCCAGCACCCTCGTCACGGCTGAAGCCAAAAAGACGCTCGGCGCCGTCGTTCCAACCCACGAAGCGCCCGTCCGGAGAGAGCATGAGGAGTGCATGATCGGTCACCCCATTGACCAGCAGCCTTAGACTTGCTTCGCTCTCCTTCAACGAAGTCTCGTGTCGCCGGCGCTCCGTCAGGTCTCGGGTGATCTTCGAGTAGCCACGCAGCCTTCCCGTGTCGTCTCTCATCGCCGTGATGATGACGTTGGCCCAGAACACCGAGCCATCCTTGCGGACGCGCAATCCTTCGTCCTCGAATCGACCGGTTTGTGCGGCGACTCGCAACTCGTAGTCGGGCCATCCTGCCCTCACCGCTGCCTCCTGGTAAAAGCGCGAAAAGTGCTGCCCGATGATCTCGTCGGCCCCGTAGCCCTTGATTCGTTCGGCGCCGCGATTCCAGGTCGCCACGATGCCATCGGTGTCGAGCCGAAAGATGGCGTAGTCCTCGACGCTTTCGATGAGCAATCGAAGATGTTCCTCGCTCTGTCGCAGAGTCTCTTCCTGCGCTTTTCGCTCCGTGAGATCTCGCGTGATCTTCGAGAAGCCAATAAGCCGGCCCCCCGAATCATGAAGCGCGGAAATGACCACATTGGCCCAGAATTGGGTGCCATCCTTGCGTACGCGCCAGCCCTCGTCTTCGAAGCGGCCAACCGAGGCCGCCTGTGTGAGTTCGAACTCGGGATGACCCGAAGCGCGAGCCTCTTCCGGATAGAACTTCGAGAAGTGCTGCCCAATGATCTCTTCTGCCGAGTAGCGTTTGATCCGCCTGGCGCCTTCATTCCAGCTTGCTACCCGCCCATCCGGTGTCAGCATGAGGATCGCGTAGTCGCCGATGTCCTCGACCAGTCGGCGATACGCTGCGTCGCCGCTAAAGACAGAGACGTCGGGGAGGTTCTCCGGGTTCCCCGCGGCAACGGCTGAGTAGGTCTCATTCATCTTTGAATATGCTAGACCAGGCCCGATACTTGAATTCTTGCAGCGACTGTGGACGACGCCTCCACGTGCGCGTCATTCCGCAGGACCAAGCACTTTGGAGAGTGCAAGGGGATCGATGGGCTTGGTGAAGTAATGATCCGCGAGGGAAAAACTCGTGTGGACTCGCGGATCGTCCTCGCTGAATCCCGTGACGGCAATCAGTACGATGTCATCGCCATACGTCGCGCGCAAGTGCCTGCAGAGCTCGTCGCCGCCAATGCCTGGCATCACGACGTCGAACAACACGCACAGAGGCCTATGCTCGTCGATCAGCGCAAGCGCTTCTGTTTCGCTGCCCGCAGTCCATACTTCGTAGTGGGACAGCCGCAGGAGTTCCGCCATCGTGTCGGCGGAATCCTTCACGTCGTCAACGACAACAACACGCACTGGATGGGTGTTCATACCGTACTAGAGGCACGATCACAACCAGCACGATCATGCCGAGGCTTTCCGTTGGCCGTTGATCCCAGCTGCTCCCATACAGCCAAGTCGCAAGCGCTTCGACCAGCATCAGAGTCAGGACCACCAACACAATGGCACCGCCATGTCATCGCATCTCCTTGAATTTAGCTAAGCCAACTCTATAGGGTTGCCGCCCGAGCAGCTGTGGGCGGCAACCGCAATGCGGTGTCGCTGCCGTCCTACAAAAATTGATAGACAAGTGCACCCTATTGGTCAATGGCTGCCCCGCCATGAGAATGAAAGCGGCAAGCAGGCGCAGTGTTATTCAGCTGCCCTGAAGCGGACTTCGCCAAGCTGGTGGAGCTGTTCGACGCGCACGCGGTGTCGTTCGTGTCGGTGACGCAAGCCTTCAACACGACGAGCTCGATGAGACGCTTGACCTTGACCGTACTACTGAGCTTCGCGCAGCTTAAGCGGGAGGTCACTGGTGAGCGCATCCGCGATCACGGCGTCCAAGCGCAGGCACTGTGGATGGGTGGGATCGCACCAATCGGGTACATGCCCAACGATCAGCGCTGGCGATCGACGAGCCGAACGCCGCGCGGATCGCGGATCCGACAGCACTATGGGCAATATCTGGAGCTCGGGGGCTTCTGGCGGTTGAAGCCCGAAGTGGATCGGCTGGGCTAGGTTTCGCACTGGCGGGGTCGTCGGCGCGGATGAGGCAAGAGAGCGACTGCGACATGCCGCAAGCTGGCCGAGCAGTTGTCGCAAGGGGCCTCGGCGAGCACGATCGAGATGCTGGGAAGAATCGCCGCCCGAATCACCGTGCGCGGGGACAGGCGCGAGATGGCTGTTCGGCTCGGGACGCTCTGGGAGCCGAGCAGTGAGACGTTGGTGGACCAGCCCGTGGAGGCGGTTGACGTTCCCGTGCAGCTCAATCGATGCGGATGGCGGTGCGCTTGATCGTTCGATCGTTCGAGCGCCGGGCGAGCGCCTGGCCGTTGATCAGGTCGGGGGGGGGTAGACGCCAAGTTGGTGGCGCTGCTGGCCCGGGCGCTTGACTGGTTTGCGCGGCTGACGTCGGGGCGCAGCGACAGTGTGATGGCGATCGAGAGGAGCGGGTCGGCAACCCGTACGCAACGCGGGAGCTCTACATGACGTTCCCGGCGCCCGATATCGTGCAACGGATCGCGCGAAGGGATCGTCCGATGGAGTTGAATGCGGATCGCCTGATCGGGATGGCGTCGATGCCAAGGCCTGGCAGGCGCAGCGGGAGTTGCTGGTCTGACGGGCTGAGGACGCTGGGACACGCTCCGGCGAAGTAGTACCGGTTGAAATGCGGACAGAGAATGGCCGGTCGGCAGCTCTACAAGGCCCGAGAGGCGCGCTCGATGCCTGACTTGAGAATGCCCTGTGCCCTGTCGCACTGCAGCCCGCGTGACGCGGGGCTTTGCAAAAAAAAGGAGCCCTTCACTTGAAAGGACCCGGACTACCTGGCGGAGCCGGAGGGATTCGAACCCTCGATGCAGGTTTTGCCCACATACTCCCTTAGCAGGGGAGCACCTTCGGCCACTCGGTCACAGCTCCGCAGACAGCGCTCATTCTAACCCGTGAAGGCGCATGTTCAGGAAGCAGCCTGCTCCAGGTCGAAGGCCTTGTGCAGCGCGCGCACCGCAAGTTCCATGTACTTCTCGTCGATCACGACGCTTGTCTTGATTTCGCTGGTGGTGATCATCTGGATGTTGATGCCTTCTTGGCTCAGCACGCTGAACATGCGACTCGCCACACCAACGTGCGAACGCATGCCGATGCCGACAATGCTGACCTTGCAGATCTTCGGATCGCCGACAAGTTCGCTCGCGCCGGTCACCGGCAGCACCTTGGCCTTGAGCAGGTCGAGCGTGCGCTGGTAGTCGCCACGCGGCACGGTGAACGAGAAGTCGGTGCGGCCGTCGTGCGAGACGTTCTGGATGATCACGTCGACGTCGATGTTGGCCTCAGCCACCGGCCCGAGGATCAGATGCGCGATGCCCGGCTTGTCGGTCACGCCCATCAGGCTGATCTTGGCTTCGTCGCGGTTGAACGCAATGCCAGAGACAACGGCTTGTTCCATTTTTTCGTCTTCCTCAAAGGTGATCAGGGTGCCTGACTTCGCCTCTTCATTGATATCGATATCCCAGGGCGTGAAGCTCGAAAGCACTCGCAGCGGCACCCGGTACTTGCCGGCGAACTCGACCGAGCGGATCTGCAGCACCTTAGCGCCCAGGCTCGCCATCTCGAGCATCTCTTCAAAGCTGATGGTCTTGAGGCGCCGCGCTTCGGCAACAATGCGGGGGTCGGTCGTGTAGACACCATCCACGTCGGTATAGATAAGACACTCGTCGGCCTTCAGCGCCGCAGCCACCGCCACGGCCGATGTGTCCGAACCGCCGCGGCCCAGGGTCGTGATATTGCCCTGCGAATCGACGCCCTGGAAGCCGGTGATGATCACGACCTTGCCTATCGCCAGATCGGCGCGCACGCGCTGGTCGTCAATGCTCTGGATGCGCGCCTTAGTATGGGCCGAATCGGTCCTGATCGGTACTTGCCAGCCGGCATAGCTCACCGCCGACATGCCCTCGGCCTGCAGCGCGATCGCGAGCAGCCCGACCGACACCTGCTCGCCGGTCGAGGCGATCATGTCGAGTTCGCGCTGCAACTCGGGTGTGGTCGTGGTCGGCGACAATTCTTTCGCGAGGCCGAGCAAGCGGTTCGTTTCGCCGCTCATCGCCGAGGGCACGACCACCATCTGGTGCCCCGCGCGAGCCCACTTGGCGACGCGTTTGGCAACATTGCGAATGCGCTCTGGCGACCCCATCGAGGTGCCGCCGTACTTGTGGACTGTGAGTGCCATGAGGGGTGAGTCAGCTGTCGAACGAAGCCGGGCAAACGCCCGCAAGCCGGGCATTCGCCCGCGGGCAAGCCTTTAATTCTAGCCGGCCGGGGGCAGCGATCCCGAGGGCACCCAGCGCAAGGCCACCAGCGGCTGGATCGGCAGACCGATGATGCGGGCGTCCAGCCCGAGCCCGGGCACAAACACGAGCTGGCCGCCGCTGTAGATGAGCGGTCCGCCGCGTTCCCAGCTTGGTACCCCAGCGTCCTGGAACTGCTTCTTCAGGCTGCGCGGCGGGCGGCCGATGCCGGCCTGAAACTGTTCGCCGCCGGCACGTTCGCGCAGTTCGAGGTGCGCGAGCCAGGCGAGCGGCACTCCCGCATCGGAAACCGACTCCACATGCAATGCTCCCGACCAGCCCGGAAGTTCGCAGATGCCCGTACGCCGGACACTCAGCTTCGACTCACGCGCGTGAGCGACAGCACCCGGGCTCGACTCAAAAAGCAGCACACCCCGGTACAGGTGCAGCTCGGCGAGCGCCATCGGCCAGCGCGCGCTGCATTGCATCGGGAGCTCGTCGAGCAGGCGTGTCACCAGGCTCGCAGGTGCGCCCCCGCCGTGCTGCTTGAGCCACGCGCGCAGCACATTGCTTCGTCGCGCCGCAGACAGCGTCAACCAGTCGGCGACCCGCAAGCCATCATCGTTGGCGACGCGCCCGAGGTCGGCTTGCGCCAGTTCAGCGAGCGCGGCGTGCGCTTCCTGTGCCCACGCCGCCGCCGTGGCCAGCGTGGCCTCGGCCTGCGGGAACGCGGCGCTCAACGCGGGCCATACGTGCATGCGCAGGCGATTGCGCGCAAAGCGCGGATCGGCGTTGCTGTCGTCCTCTACGTGCTTGAGGCGGTGCTTGCGCACATACGCATCGATATCCTCGCACGACTGATCCAGCCACGGCCGCTGCCACAGGATGCCGTCGCGCTCGACGCTGCGTGGCATGCCCGACAGGCCCGCCGTGCCCGCGCCGCGCAGAGCCTGCAGCAGCAGCGTCTCGGCCTGATCGCGTCGATGGTGGGCCAGCAGCACGACGTCAGCGCCACGGTTGACAGCCATCGCACGCAAGGCGCGGTAGCGCGCTTGCCTTGCCCAGGCCTCGACGCTGTCGCCCGCTTGCGGTGCCGTCGTCAAACGCTCCGACCCGAAGTCGACCGGCAACCCCCGACGCGCCCAGCGCTTGCACTGTGCCTCGCAGTGAGCAAGCCATGCATCGGCATACGGACTGAGCCCATGGTGCACGTGCAGGGCGAACACCTGCACGCCCAGCGTGGCGGCCTCGAGCAAGGTCGCGTGCAGCAGCGCGGTCGAGTCGCGTCCGCCGCTGTAAGCCACGGCGACGCAACGCGCAGCCACGGCGGCTCAACGCTCCTTGGTGTCGCTGTAGCGGCCATAGGACTGCAAGCGCTCGTAGCGTCGCTGCAGCAGTTCTTTGGGCTGCAAGTCGC
Organism: Rhizobacter sp.; assembly: GCA_025360945.1. GTDB lineage: Bacteria > Pseudomonadota > Gammaproteobacteria > Burkholderiales > Burkholderiaceae_C > LMDS01. Next base: position 17,229 of record JANYBE010000119.1, read on the forward strand.
CCACCTGGCGCAGCGCATCGTTAAGCGCGCGCTTCAGGAACGCCGCCATCTGCTTGGTATCGCGGTGTGCTCCACCGACCGGCTCGCTAACGATCTTGTCGATCAGGCCGAGCGCCTTCAGGCGATGCGCGGTGATGCCCAGCGCGTCGGCCGCATCAGAAGCGCGCTCCGCGGTCTTCCACAGGATCGACGCGCAGCCTTCGGGCGAGATCACCGAGTATATCGAGTACTGCAGCATCAGCAGCTGATCGCCGACACTGATCGCGAGCGCACCACCGGAGCCGCCCTCGCCGATGATCGTGACGATGATTGGCACCTCGAGCTGCGCCATTTCGAAGATGTTGCGACCGATCGCTTCCGACTGGCCGCGCTCTTCGGCACCGATGCCGGGATAGGCGCCGGGCGTATCGACGAAGGTAAACACCGGCAGGCCGAATTTCTCGGCCAGTTTCATCAGACGCAAGGCCTTGCGATAGCCTTCAGGGCGCGACATGCCGAAGTTGCGCAAGCCGCGTTCCTTGGTGTCACGTCCCTTCTGGTGTCCGATCACCATGCAGGCCTGGCCGTTGAAGCGCGCGAGGCCACCTACTATGGACTGGTCATCCGCAAACGCGCGGTCGCCATGCAACTCCTGGAAGTCGGTGAAGCTCTCGCTCACATAATCCAGCGTGTAGGGCCGCTGCGGATGGCGTGCGATCTGTGTCACCTGCCATGGCGATAGGCTCGAATAGATGTCCTTGGTGAGCTGCAGGCTCTTCTTGCCGAGGCGGTCAATCTCCTCTGAGATGTCGACCGCCGACTCGTTCTGCACATAGCGCAGCTCTTCGATCTTCGACTCGAGTTCGGAAACCGGTTGCTCGAATTCGAGGAAGTGGCGTTTGCTCATTCGTGTGTTCCTTCGCGTTGAAGGTGTCCATCCCAAGCCTAATAGTCTACCGGCAGCGGGTCCAGGCTGCGCCAGATGTACCAGGTGGCGACCGAACGGAACGGTGCCCAGGCATCGCCGACCTCGCGCGCCTCGGCACGCGACACCAGTTCGCCGCTGAAGTAGTTGACGCTGATGCCCTTGAGCAGCCCGATGTCGTCGAGCGGCATCACGTTCGGTCGCATCAGATGGAAGATCAGGAACATCTCGGCCGTCCAGCGGCCGATGCCACGGATCGCGACCAGCTCTTCGATGATGGCTTCGTCGTCCATCTGCTGCCATTGCGCAACATGGACCGCGCCAGATTCGAAGTGCGCCGCCAGATCGACGAGGTACTCGACCTTGCGTGTCGACAGGCCCGCGGCACGCGCGACCGCGGTCTCCAGCGCCAGCACCTCGGTCGGTATGATGCGCGCCGACGGCTCGCTCGTCAGCGCCGCGAAGCGGTTCCACACCGCCTGCGCGGCCTGGACCGAGATCTGCTGGCCAACGATCGAGCGCGCGAGCGTCGTGAACGCATCGCCACGGCTTTGGAGGCGGCCTTCGCCGAACTGAGGGATCAGCTTGCGCATCACGCGATCGCGCTTGCTCAGGTGTTTACAGGCCTCGTCCCAGTAGTCAGGTGTGACCTGTGGAATTGTGGCGGCGGCGGACGCCATTGCCGCGTTCGGCTCACCGGCGCGCGCGGGCATTAGGATTTCATCCAGGTGGTGCCCATGGGCGAGTCCTGCAGCACCACGCCTTGCGCGAGCAGGTCCTTGCGGATCTGGTCGGCGAGCGCGAAGTTGCCCGCCTGCTTAGCCGCAGCGCGCGCGGCAATGCGCTCGGCGATGCTAGCTTCGTCCAGGGTGTTGCCCGCCTGCAGGTAGGCACGCGGCGATTGCTGCAGGATGCCCAGCGTGTCGGCAAGTCCTTTGAGCAACGCGGCGGCGGCGGCCCCGCGCGTGCGATTCAGCTCATTCGCGAGTTCGAACAGCACGGCCACCGCGACCGGCGTGTTGAAGTCGTCGTTCATCGCCGTGCGAAAGGTCGCGGCCTGCGGCTGCGCCCAATTGACCGGCGTCGCCCGCACATCGAGGCCATCGAGCGCGGTGTACAGCCGGCGCAGCGAAGCGCGTGCATCGTCCAGACTCACGTCGCTGAAGTTGACCGGGCTGCGGTAGTGTGAGCGCAGCATGAAGAAGCGCACCGTCTCGGCATCGAAACGCGCGAGCACCTCTCGAATCGTGAAGAAGTTGCCCAGCGACTTGGACATCTTCACCTGGTCGACATTCAACAAGCCGTTGTGGGCCCAAACGATCGCGGGCGCCCGGCCCGTTGCGCCTTCGCTCTGCGCGATCTCGTTGTCGTGGTGCGGGAACTGAAGGTCAGCGCCGCCGCCATGCAGATCGAACTGCTCGCCGAGCAGCGCGCAGGCCATCGCCGAGCACTCGATGTGCCAACCGGGCCGGCCGGCACCGAACGCGGACTCGTATTTCGCGTCCGCCGGCTCGTCGGCCTTGGCGGCCTTCCATAGCACGAAGTCCAGCGGATCGTCCTTGCCATCGAGCACCGCCACGCGCTCGCCCGAGCGCAGCTCGTCGATCGACTTGCCCGACAGCTTGCCGTAACCCGGGAACTTGCGCACCGCGTAGTTCACGTCGCCGTTGCCGGAGCGGTAGGCCAAGCCCTTAGCCTCGAGCGCACCGATCATCGAGAGCATCTGCGGCACGAACTCGGTGGCGCGCGGCTCGTGGGTAGGGCGCAGCACCCCCAAGGCACCGAGGTCGGTGTGCATCTCGGCAACCATCTCGTCGGTCAACGCGCGGATGGCCATCTTGCGCTCAAGCGCGCGGCGGATGATCTTGTCGTCGATGTCGGTGATGTTGCGCACATAGGTCACGTCAAACCCCAGCGTGCGCAGCCAGCGGTAGATCAGGTCGAACGCGATCATCATGCGCGCGTGCCCGACGTGGCACAGGTCGTACACGGTGATGCCGCACACGTACATGCGTACGTGGTTTGGCTCAAGCGGCGCGAAGGGTTCGAGCGCTCGTGTGAGCGTGTTATGAATTCGGAGCGTCATGGACCGATAGGCAGTGTCAAGCGCGCGGCTAGATCGGGCTGTGGCCGTCACGCAGTTCAAATGGATTAGAGGGTGTCGCGGCGCTGCCGCACTGTGCCGGAGAGCCTCGGGTTGTGGGCCGTGGCATTGTCTCTCGCAAGAGTGGCCTGCACTACAATGGAATCAGTATACCGGGCCGCCCTCGCGCAAACGTCTGCGGCTGGCCGCGTATCGGCAAACCCCTGCTCTTGCCCCGCTCCCCTGCCTACAATTCTCTCTCTCCACGTCGATGCCCGGTTCGATCCTCCACCTTGTTCGCCTGCTGCTGATCGTGGCGACGGGCACTGCGCTCGCGGCGCGTGCGGACGATCTCGCCGATGTGCAGCGCCTCTACTATGCAGGCCAAGCCGCGGCCGCGATGCAGCGTGCCGACGAGTTTTTAGGCACGCACCCGAAGGACGCACAGATGCGCTTCGTCAAAGGTGTGATGCTGGCCGACGCCAAGCGCGATGCCGAGGCCGTCGCACTGTTCCAGAAGCTCAGCGAGGACTACCCCGATCTCGCGGAGCCCTACAACAACCTCGCCGTGCTGTA
>JANYBE010000177.1 GCA_025360945.1 Rhizobacter sp.
TTCTAGAGACCTGAGCCCGCCAGTCTGACCCCACCCAACCCGGCGCCGCCGGTGGCTCGTCGCCTACGGCGGCTACGCCGCCTTCAGCTCCTCACCACCGGCCATCCTGTTTGTCGTTGGACCGGACTTCCTGAGTGTCGCGCCACAGCCAACCCTTTGCTGAGAGCGAGCGGTGGCACCGCTTGCACTTTGAGTGCCGAATTTAGAGCAGCAAACGGAGCGGGGAATCTCTGCGCGTCATGCAGGGAGTCTGGTGGTCCGAGCAAGGAAGCCGATGGGTACTTGTTTCGGGCGGACCGAGTGATCCATTTCAACCAGAGACCGCGTCCGTCAAATCACGAGCGAGAAATGGCTTGCCGCGCCGACTCAGCGATTGCACGAAGCCCGAGCGCGTTGGATGCTGCAGCGCCCGAGGCGGTGTTATCAAAGATGCACCAGCGATCGGCACCGGCTGGCCAACGATGCAGTTCGGCTGCGCGAGCGCGCAGCCAGCCGTCGTCGTACTTTGACCAGTAGGTTCGCGGTGACCCATGCCACCGGTGGTAGACAACAGCGCCAGTCCCTTCACCAACCGGTCCGAGCCAGCCGCCGGGGACAGCTGCGGTTGGCCAGCGCGCCGGATCCGCTGCGACCCGACCAACTTGTGTTGCTACTAGCAACCGCTCGGCCGCGGGTTCGAACCAACTGCCGTGACGTGGCTCGCACATCACTGCACCACGAAACATCTCGGAAAGCAGGCCGAAGAATCGGTGCGCTGGCCGCTGCTCGAATGCCAGCCAGGGCGGCAGTTGAACGAGCAGCACGGCCAGCTTGTCGGCGAGTCCGGACGCTTCAGCAATGAACCTTTGGAGCGGCACGCGCGCCGCACGCAGACGCCCTTCGTGGGTTATCGCGCGAGGTATCTTGACTGCGAACCGAAATCCGCGCGGCGTCTGGGATGCCCATCGCGCATAGACTTCGGCGCTGTGGCTGCGATAAAACGACGAGTTGATTTCGGTGCAGTTCAAGACCTCGCCGTAGCGTTGCAAATGGGTGCCAGCCCTCGGGAATGCATCGGCCACACTGCGCGGCAGGCTCCACCCCGCGGTGCCGATGCCGACCTGGAGTAATTCCTCATTGGACTCAAGCGGAGCGCTGCGGCACATATGCCGAGGCACTGAAGGAGCGATTGGTGCGCCTGCACAAGCCGTTCTGGCTGCCGGAGCAACTTCAGCGCGCAGCGTCTTCCGCATCAATCTCGGCCTCCGCTTTAACCCAATCGATCATTGAGTCACTTTCGTGTTCCCCGCGAGCGAGGTAGCTTCTGTAAGCCGCCTCGCGTATGCGGTCTTCACGTGGCCGAACCTCGACCATCGGCTTGTCTATAGCTTGCGCAAGGTATTTCATCACCGAGCTCCTTGAAGAAAATCCAGAGGTCTTGCTTGTCGCCAGGCTTCGAAATGCTCACCAACTCCAATAGACCCATCAACTTCTGCCCGTGCAGTTTGATGAGGACCTTGCCAGCAGCCATCTCCTTTGCTGGGTCGTCCATTGGCTTTCATTCGCCGCCGTCCCCCGACGATGACTGTTCCAGCGCCGTACTGCTTCGGAGGAATCGTGCCCTTAAAAGGAACCGTAGCTCAGCGGCTGGTCTTCGACATGAATGGCGATGCGGCGCGTGCTTATGAACCGCGGGGGAGCGTCCGGCTGCAGATCCGGCATGCTCACCTCGGGGCTCAGCGGTCACGTCAAAGTCGCGCTTGGTCCAGTACTTCACCAGGGCCCCGAGACTCCGACCGCCAACTGGGTGCGCACCCATGAGCGTTCAGACGGCTGGGGCGGCGGGAGGGTCGGGTGCCTCTCTGCGGCGGAAGAATCGCCACGACGTGCAGCAGTGTTGGCCGAAGCAGTCAGGTGCTCGTCGGCCCGTGAGGACGTCGGCACTGCGCTCGTATTGTTGTTTGGCGCATCAGCCGCGTGCCCGCCCGCAGAAGTTGCGCCAGGGCACTTGCGCTCCTGGGCCATGCGCCCCGAAGTCCTGTCTTGCCTGGTGGGACCACGCCCTGGTTCGTTGTGCACGGCAGTCTCCGTGTGTTCAGATAAGGTGAGACTACGCGGGGAGGCCCGCCATCGAAACAGGCGGTTCACTCTCTCCGATGTCGGATAAAGCCGGCATCACGACGGAACTCACTTCGAGCAACCCGCATGGCCGATGGGTGAGTCATTGCCTGTGCCCGCTCCAGGCGCTTGTAAGCGCTGAAGTAGCGCAGAGTGTCCTTGGCATCGCCGCGTTGTTCAAGTGGAGTATCGCTACGTTGTAGTGGGTCGCGGCCTCGATGAGCGAGACGGCGCCGGCGCCTCGGCTATTTCGAAGTCCCCAGCTGACCCGAGTCGGCGTTCCATTGACCCGAACGGTCACGGACGACTACGTCCGACCCAACCGCGGTAATGCGCAATCTTGTCAGCGGCAACTCCGCGGGCAGCTCGGCCTTAAGCTTTGCCAGACCCGTGAATCTTCTCTGGTCGCCGACGCATCCGATTCGACAAACGCGACGGGCCTTGTGCAAGCCCGACTCGCCTGCCATTTGCGCTACCCAACGGCTTGTCATCCGACACATTCTCGCGGGCTCGTCCGGTTCGCCAGCAACCCGATGCGGCCCTAACCTTTGCTGTCGCATCGCAACTCAATTCATCGAAAGAACCCGCTCATGGCATTCGCTTCGTCCATCCCAGAACCCCTCGAACGCTCTCGCATAGAGCTCACAGAAGACTACGAATTGCGCTTCTGGACTACCTTTTTCGCCTGTACGTCGCAAGAGTTGCTGGATGCGATCGAAGCAGTCGGCGTTGATGCTTTGGCGGTAAGCAATTTCATCGCGATGCGGGGCTGGATCGGCGGCGAGACGCGATGTGGGATGCCGCTTATATCTGCAGGACCAGGGCCGCAACGTGCAAGTTCGATGGCGCTTGCGCAGCGAGTTCCGGCTCGTTGAGGAACGAACACTGGGTAAATCAAAACTTGAGTTGAAGGACATTTCGACTTTAACCCAGCGCATTTTTTTCGGAAATGCCATGTCAGACGACTTGAGGATCTTGGTTGTCGACGACCTTCGCGACACCGCCGAAATCTTGGCCACTGCCTTGGCCCTGGAGGGGTTCGAGGCGAGGAATGCCTTCGACTGTGCCCAGGCCCTGGCAATCGTTGTGCACTTCAGGCCGCATGTTGTGCTCTTCGACGTTGGCATGCCCGATATGGACGGTTGTGACCTCTCGCGCATCCTGCGTGAAAGATACGGCGACGAAATAATTCTGATTGCGGTAACTGGGCGTGACACAAGCGACCCCCGGGTGCTGCTAGCCATCGACCGCGCCGATCACTATTTCTTGAAGCCCGTCGACATGGATGCACTTCGCAAGGTACTTTCGGCCTCGTCCCCCCGCGCCCCGCGCAAATAGCGCGCCGCAAGCGATTCAAACGTCTGTTGTCGCCATGCGTAGGAGGAGTCCTACTGAACGCCGCGACGTTGTCTCGCTTCGGAATTCGATGTCCCCGATATCGTTACAACTTCTTGCGTCGTGATATGGCCGCGTGCATATGGAGGAGCGAGCAATGAAGGTGCTGGAGGACACGGAAGTCGTCATCGGTGCAAATCAGGAAATGTCGCTGCTCCTCGCGGCACTCACTCATCTCAGACGCGGCGACGCCGCAGTCCGCTTGCCAGCCCACTGGGAGGGCGTGGCGGGCAAGGTGGCTGATGCCTTCAACGATGTGGTCGAGCAAAACGCAATGATGGCCGCCGAGCTGGCCCGCCTGCGCCAGGTCGTCGGCAAGGAAGGCAAACTCAAGCAGCGTGCCGTCCTCGGCGAGAAGCGCGGATTCTGGGGCGAGTCGATCGAGTCAATCAACGCGCTGATCGACGATCTCGTGCACCCGACCAGCGAGGTCGCGCGCGTGATCGGCGCAGTGGCCCAGGGTGATCTAAGCAAGAGCATGGCACTCGAGGTCGAAGGCCGAGAACTCGAAGGCGAGTTCTTACGCACGGCGAAGACCATCAACAAGATGGTCGAGCAGCTCGGCAATTTCTCGGCCGAGGTGACGCGGGTGGCGCGCGAGGTCGGCACTGAAGGCAAGCTGGGTGGCCAGGCCAAGGTGAAGGGCGTGGCCGGCACCTGGAAGGACTTGACCGATTCGGTTAACTCGATGGCCGGCAACCTGACCGACCAGGTGCGCAACATCGCGGACGTGACAACGGCCGTCGCGAAAGGCGATCTGTCTAAGAAGATCGACGTCGATGTCAAGGGTGAGTTTTTAACCTTGAAGAACACCATCAACACGATGGTGGATCAGCTCCGTTCGTTTGCCTCCGAGGTCACCCGCGTCGCACGCGAGGTCGGCACTGACGGATCGCTGGGAGGACAGGCGCGGGTCGAAGGCGTGTCGGGCACATGGAAGGATCTGACCGACTCGGTCAACTCGATGGCCGGCAATCTCACGAGTCAGGTGCGCAACATTGCCGACGTGACCAAGGCCGTTGCCGCCGG
>JANYBE010000244.1 GCA_025360945.1 Rhizobacter sp.
CGCGGCCAAGTGCCCATCGCCGCGGGTACCAGCGTCGGCCCGCACAGCGTGATCGAAGGCCGAACGACGATCGGGCGCGACAACCGCATCTTCCAGTTCACCTCGATCGGCGCCGATCCGCAGGACAAGAAGTACGCGGGCGAGTCGACTGAGCTGCACATCGGCGACCGCAACACCATCCGTGAGTTCTGCACCTTCAACCTCGGCACTGCGCAGGACGCGGGCGTGACGCGCATCGGCAGCGACAACTGGATCATGGCCTACGTGCACATTGCGCACGATTGTCAGATCGGCGACCGCACCACGCTCGCCAACAACACGACGCTGGGCGGCCACGTGCACATCGGCGACTGGGCGACGTTGGGCGGTTTCACCGGCGTGCACCAGTTCGTCAAGGTCGGCGCGCACGTAATGGCCGGCTTCATGAGCCATGTCTCGCAAGACGTTCCGCCCTACATGACGGTCGACGGCAACCCTCTCGCGGTGCGCGCGACCAATGCTGAAGGCCTGCGCCGTCGCGGCTTCGATGCGCCGCGTCTTGCGGCCGTGAAGCAGATGCACCGGCTGCTGTACCGCTCCAACCTGACGCTGGAGCAATCGCGCGCCGCGATCGACGCGCTCTCGACGGAGATGCCGCATGCTGCCGTCGAGGTCGCGTTGATGAGCGAGTTCCTTGGCAAGGCCACACGCGGCATCGTTCGTTAGGATGGTTTGCCCCCAAGCTTACTGCGTTCGTTGCCCCCCGAGGAGGCTTTCAGCGCTTTTCGGCCGGGCAGGCGCTAAGAGATGATCGCGATGGATTCAGAAGCACCACGCTTTGCGATGGTGGCCGGTGAAGCCTCGGGCGACCTGCTCGGTGGCCTGTTGCTCGGCGCTCTGAGGGCACGCTGGCCGCAGTTGCATGCCGCAGGCATCGGCGGCCCACGCATGGCGGCGCAGGGGTTCGAGGCTTGGTGGCCACACGACAAGCTTGCGGTCAGCGGCTACGTCCAGGTCTTGAGTCACTACCGTGAGCTCTCGGGCATCCGCAACCAGCTCGCCGAGCGCTTGTTGAAGGTGGACGGCAAACAGCGGCCCGACGTGTTCGTCGGCATCGATGCGCCCGACTTCAATCTCGACCTCGAGGCCAGGCTTAAGGCCCAAGGCATCAAGACCATCCATTTCGTCAGCCCGTCGATCTGGGCCTGGCGCGGCAAGCGCGTCGAAAAGATTCGGCACGCCACCGACCTGGTGCTGTGCATCTTTCCGTTCGAGCCAGAGATCTACGCAAAACAGGGCGTCAGCGCCGCGTATGTCGGGCACCCGCTGGCCGATGTCATCCCGATGCAGGTGCCGCGCGCGCAAGCCCGTGCGACGCTCGGCCTGAGCGAGTCGGACACCGTCGTCGCGCTCTTGCCCGGCAGCCGCCGCGCCGAGCTGCAGTACATCGCGCCGCGCCTGCTCCTAGCAGCGGTCAAGATGACCCAGGAACGCCCCGAGCTACGCTTCGTGCTGCCAGTCGTGCCGGGAATGCGCCACGTCGTCGAACCGCTGCGCAAGCAGCTGGCGCCGAGCCTAGTGCTTGATCTGCTCGACGGCCAGTCGCACGAGGCGCTCGCCGCCTGCGACGTGACGCTGGTGGCAAGCGGCACTGCGACGCTGGAGGCGGCTCTGTTCAAGCGTCCAATGGTCATCACCTATGTGATGCACGCGCTGAACTGGCAGATGATGAAGCGCATGAAATACCTTCCCTGGGTGGGCCTGCCCAACATTCTGCTGAACGACTTTGCTGTGCCCGAGCTGCTGCAGGGTGATGCGACGCCCGAGCGGCTCGCGCATGCGGCGCTGGCGTGGCTGGACGACCCGCAGCGCTGCACGGCGCTGCACGCGCGCCTCGATGCATTGCACATAAGCTTGCGCTGCAATACCGCGCAGGCGGCCACCGATGCGATCGAAAAAGTTCTTGCGGGCTGAGCAGCTCGGCTTAATCTTCGACGTTCCCGGCCTGATTGCCGGCGTCGACGAAGCGGGGCGCGGCCCGCTCGCCGGCCCGGTGGTCGCGGCCGCGGTGATCCTCGATGAGCTCAAGCCCATCAAGGGCCTGAAAGATTCGAAGAAGCTCACGCCGCGTGCGCGCGAGCGCCTGTTCGACGAGATCCATGCGAAGGCGTTGTGCTTCTGCATTGCGCAGGCCAGCGTCGAAGAGATCGACACGCTCAACATCCTGCAGGCGACGATGCTGGCGATGCGCCGCGCGGTCGAGGGTTTGCGGCTGCGACCGCACAAGGTGCTGGTCGACGGCAACAGGATCCCGACGCTGAAGATTCCGGCCGAAGCGATCGTCAGAGGCGACGCGAAGGTCCAGGCCATTTCGGCAGCGTCGATCCTGGCCAAGGTGCACCGCGATCGCCTGTGCCTGTTGCTGCACGAACAGCATCCGCAGTACGGCTTCGACGGTCACAAGGGCTATTCGACGCCGGTGCATCTGGCGGCGTTGCGCGCGCATGGTGCGTGCCCCGAACACCGCCGAAGCTTTGCACCGGTGCGCGAATTGCTATGACGGTCAAGGCGATCAGCTCGCGCGACAACCCGCTACTGGTGCGCCTGCGCAAGCTTGCGGCCGATCCTGGCGCCTACCGCAAGCTGGGTGAGGTGTGGATCGAGGGCGAGCACCTGTGCGCGGCCTTCGTCCAGCGTGGTCGTGCGGTGCTGCAGGCCGTGATCAGCGAATCGGGCTGGCAACTGCCTTCTTTGCGTCAGCTGACCAATGGCGCCGCCGAGATTGCCGTCGTGCCGGATGCACTCATGGCCGGTCTGAGCACGCTGGAGTCGCCGGCACCGCTGTGCTTTGTCGTGCCCTGGGCCGGCGCGGGCGCACTGATCGTCGATTGCCCTAGCGTCGTGCTCGATCGCCTGCAGGATGCCGGCAATGTCGGCAACATTCTGCGCAGCGCGGCCGCGTTCGGATTCACGCAGGTCATCGCGACCAAGGGCACTGCAGCACTCTGGTCGCCCAAGGTGCTGCGCGCCGGCATGGGCGCGCACTTCGGGTTGCATCTAGTCGAGATGGTGACCGATGATGCATTGACGGCGCTCAAGGTGCCGCTGCTCGCGACCAGCTCGCACGCGGCGCGAGCGCTGCATGAGGCGCTTTTGCCATGGCCCTGCGCATGGGTGATGGGCCACGAGGGGCAAGGCGTGTCGCCGACGCTGATGGCGCGCTGCACCGAATCGCTGCGCATCCCGCAGCCCGGTGGAGAGGAGTCGCTGAACGTCGCGGCCGCGGCCGCCGTCTGTCTATTTGAATCGGCGCGCCAGCGCGCCTAGTACATCAAGCGATCTGGCCGCAAATCGCGCAGGATCGTCGTTGCGATCTCCTCGATCGACTTGTGCGTGGAGGACAGCCAGGCGATCCCCTCGCGCCGCATCATCGCCTCGGCCTCCTTCACCTCCTTGCGGCAATTCTCGATCGACGCATATTTGCTGCCGGGGCGGCGCTCGTTGCGGATCGAACTCAGGCGTTCGGCGTCGATTGTCAGGCCGAAGCACTTCTTCTTGTAGGGTGCAAGGGGCGACGGAATCGCGCCGCGGTCGAAGTCTTCCGGAATCAGCGGGTAGTTCGCCGCCTTGATCCCGTGCTGCATCGCCAGGTACAGCGACGTCGGCGTCTTGCCGCTGCGGCTGACGCCGACCAGGATCACGTCGGCGCTGGCGAGGTTCTTGGCCGACTGGCCATCGTCATGCGCGAGCGAGAAGTTGATCGCCTCGATGCGGTCGGTGTACTCCTGGCTCTTGGACACATCGGGGAAGCGGCCGATGCGGTGGTTCGAGGTCATCGCGAGTTCGCTCTCGAGCGGCTCGATGAAAGTGTTGAACATGTCCAGCACCAGGCCCTTGCAGTCGCCCTTGACGATTGCGAGGATCTCGGGGTTCACCAGTGTGATGAAGACGATCGGCTTGCGGCCTTCGGTCTCAGCGGTATGGTTGATCTCGCGCAGCACCTGATGGGCCTTGTCTGCGGTATCGATGAAGGGCCGGCGTACGTGGCGCGATTTGATCGCGAACTGCGACAGGATCGAGTTGCCGAAGGTTTCGGCCGTGATGCCGGTGCCGTCGGAGACAAAGAAGACGGTGCGATTGGCCATGGTGACGCTTGCGTTCGTGGGAGTGAGATTGGCCATGATCATAGGCAGTTCGCCCGTAAAATCAGGCCCAACCTTCAGACTGCGCCCGATGAACGCCACCACCTGCCGTGCCGCTTCCGATTCCGGGAAGCCTGTGTACGCGTGGTCGGCCCGAGTGCGCAGCGCCCTTGAGCCAAGCTCGGGTGCCTCGATTTTTCACCATCCCGGAGCTTTCCCATGTCAAGCAACCCTCTGGCGACCGCCCTGGTCGCCCCGTTCGAACACCTGAGAATGACCGACGTCGAGGCGGTCGGCGGCAAGAACGCCTCCCTGGGCGAGATGATCAGCCAGTTGGCCGCCTCCGGCGTGCGTGTGCCGGGCGGTCCACCACGGCGCATGCGTTCCGCCAGTTCCTGCAACACGACGGACTGGCCGGCAAGATCGAAGCACGCTTGGCGACTCTGAACACCGATGACGTGCGCGCGCTGGCCGAGGCCGGCGCCGAGATCCGCCACTGGATCGAGTCCACGCCGTTTCCACCGGAACTCGACGCGGCCATTACCGCCGAGTTCGCCAGGCTCACCAAGGACAACCCCGGCGCGTCGTTTGCGGTGCGCTCTTCGGCCACCGCCGAAGACCTCCCCGATGCCTCGTTCGCCGGTCAGCAGGAAACGTTTCTGAACGTCGTCGGCGTTGCTGAAGTGCTGGCGAAGATGAAAGAGGTGTTCGCGAGCCTCTACAACGACCGCGCGATCAGCTACCGCGTCCACAAGGGCTTTGCGCACAGCGATGTGGCGCTCTCGGCCGGCGTGCAGCGCATGGTGCGCTCCGATCTCGGCGCTGCCGGCGTGATGTTCACGATCGACACCGAGTCGGGCTTCCCCGATGTGGTGTTCATCACCTCGAGCTACGGTCTTGGCGAAACAGTGGTGCAGGGCGCCGTGAACCCGGACGAGTTCTACGTCCACAAGCACGCGCTGCGGGCTGGCAAGAGCGCGATTATCCGCCGCAACCTGGGCTCCAAGCTGATCAAGATGGAGTTCGCTACGCCTGAGGAGAAGGCCGAAAGCGGCCGCCTCGTGAAAACCGTGGATACGTTTCACGAACACCGCAACCGCTACTCGCTGAGCGATGCCGACGTGATGGAACTCGCCGGCTACGCGCTGACGATCGAAAAGCACTACGGCCGCGCGATGGACATCGAGTGGGGCAAGGACGGGGCCGACGGCAAGCTCTACATCCTGCAGGCCCGGCCCGAGA
>JANYBE010000233.1 GCA_025360945.1 Rhizobacter sp.
GATCGCCGCACCGCGCAAGGCCAGCGCATCAGCACGCTCCAAGCTGCTGCTTGGGCGCACCGGAGGTCGGTGCAACCGCCCGTCACTCGTCAGCGATGCAGGTACTCGCGAGGCCCATGGGGCGTACAACTTGCAGGCATCTAACCCCTCCATCGAGCGGACGTTCCAAAGGCCGCTTCGCGCCCTTTGTGCCGCCGCTCATGTCGAACGTTCGGCCCCATAGCGAGAGCCACCTTGACACGCAGCTTTAGTGTAGCTACATTAAAGGGTGCGAATCGAGTTCGATCCGGCGAAAGACGCAGAGAACCAAGCCCGGCACGGCGTCTCTCTGGCCTTGGCTCGCGAACTCGACTGGGATGCCGCGCTGGTCTGGGTCGACGCCCGTTTCGAGTACGACGAACTGCGCATGATCGCGCTCGCGCCGAAGACAGAAACCCTGTACTACGTGGCCTTTGTTGAACGTGGCGAGGTGCAGCGAATCATCAGTCTGCGCCAAGCCACCCGTCGTGAGGTCAAGCACTATGTCCAAAGTATCTAAGCGGCCTTCTGTGGTCATGCCAAGCGTTCAAGAGAACCGGGCCATCACTGCCACCGCCGAGGCCGATCCGGATGCACAGCCGCTTACTCCGAAGCAGCTGAAATCCATGGTTCCCTTGCGTGCCCTGCGAGGTCGCCCCAAGCTTGCAAACCCCAAGCAGCTTGTCTCGGTTCGCTACAGCGCGGAGGTCTTGGAGTACTTCAAGTCAACCGGCGAAGGCTGGCAATCACGCATGGATGGTGTGCTTCGGAAGTACGTCACACGCCAGGCGCGTCGCACCTGAACGATGGCACCGAACCCCTCTATCGAGCGGACGCCCAAGAGCCAGCTGCGCTGTCTCTTGGTCACCGCTCATGTCGAACGTTAGGTCCCGCGAACAGCACTGGTAGACGGCGGAGGTTATTGTAGATACAATATCCTTATGCACATCACCTACGATCCAGCCAAGCGGGAGCAAACGCTCGCAGATCGCGGGCTCGACTTTGAAGACGCGGTGCTCGTCTTTGCCGGAACCACCGTCGAGCTCGATGACACTCGCAAGAACTATGGCGAACGTCGGGTCATCTGCTATGGCTCGCTCCATGGCAGGGTCGTAGTGGTGGGCTACACGCCGCGTGGGGCGGTTCGCCACGTTTTCAGCATGCGTAAGGCCAACTCTCGTGAACAAGCCCGTCTCGCTCCGTACCTCGAAATCTGATCTCGCTCGCGTTGATGCGCATCGCATCGCTCGGGCCGAGTACGAGGAGCTTCCCGAACTCACCGACGAAATGTTGGCTCGAGCCGTAGTCAACAAGGGTGGTCGCCCACGGTCGGTGTCGCCACGTCAACTCATCTCATTGCGTCTGCCGGCGGAAGTCGTCGCGCGCTGGCGTGCTACAGGGCCTGGCTGGCAAACTCGCATGGCCGAGCGGCTCAGCAACGCAAAACTCAAACCACGCGTGTAGCGCGAAACCTAACCCCTCCATCGAGCGGTGAAGGCAATCAGTCGGTGCGCCAATCGCACCCCGGGCGAAAGTGGCTCAATGCTTATGGTTTGCTACGGAAGCAACGAGCAGTTTGCGGTCCTCAGGTTATCGTGTTCCGATATGAAAATGGGTGGACCAAACGACGAAACGCTCAGCGGCCACCCGCTCTACAAGTTTGGTCTGAAGCACTACAGAAGTGGCCCCGCAAATCTGAACAGCGCGATAGGTGGAAACTCCGGGCACGAGGCTGAGCCGAAAACGGCTTGGCGAGAAGGAGTTTTTGATGGTCAAGAAGTCAGCGCGCCGTACCCGGCGTACCCACAGCCCGGCCTTCAAGGCGCAGGTGGCCCTGGCCGCCTTGCGTGACGACAAGACGATGGCCGAGCTGTGCAAGGAGTTCGAGTTGCACGCAAGCCAGGTCATCGAATGGAAGCGCCAGTTGCTCGAAGGCGCGGCCGATGTCTTCGGCGCTGGCGGCCAAGCTGCCCCGCCGGTGGACCTTGCACCGTTGCACGCCAAGATCGGCCAGTTGGCCCTGGAGAATGATTTTTTAGAACGCGCGCTCACCAAGGCGGGATTGCTGAGCGCAAAGCCATGATCGACCGAGACGACGCGCTGCCCATCACGCGCCAAGCCCAACTGCTGGGCATGAGCCGCGGCGCGGTGTACTACCTGCCGCGGCCCATCGGCGCGGCCGATCTGGCGCTCATGCGGCGCATCGACGAGTTGCACCTGGAGCACCCCTTCATGGGCGCGCGCATGCTGCGCCGGCATCTGCAGCGCGAGGGCGTGCAGGTCGGCCGGCGCCACATCGCCACGCTCATGCAACGCATGGGCATCGAGGCCCTGGCGCCGCAGCCCGGCACCAGCAAACGCGCGCCGGGCCACGAGATCTACCCGTACCTGCTGCGCAAGCTGGCCATCGTCCGGTCCAACCAGGTCTGGGCGCTGGACACGACCTACATCCCGATGGCGCGCGGCTTTGTCTACCTCACCGCAGTGGTGGACGTGGCCAGCCGCCGGGTGCTGGCGCACAAGGTGGCCATCACGCTGGAGGCCTGCCATGCGCGCGAGGTCATCGAGCAGGCGTTCGCCCGCTGGGGCACGCCCGAGATCGTCAACACCGACCAGGGCAGCCAGTTCACGGCCACCGAGTTCACCGACGTGGTTCTGGCGCAGGGCTGCCGGCTGAGCATGGACGGGCGCGGCGCGTGGCGCGACAATGTATTCGTCGAGCGGCTGTGGCGCAGCGTGAAGTACGAGCGCGTGTACCTCAAGGCCTACGACAGCGTCAGCGCCGCGCGTGCCGACATCGCCGACTACATGGGCTGGTACAACGCCGGTCGGGCGCATTCGAGTCTGGATGACTTCACGCCCAACGAGCACTACTTCGCCAACCTGCCAACACTGGCGAAGGCCGCATAAGATGAGATCTCTGGTGCGCCCCGAGTTGCCCACCGCGTCGGTCGGTTCGTCGCAAGCGCCGACCGCCGCCGTGGACAACTCTGCACCGTCTGCAACCCGCCCGCAGTCCACTTATAAATCGGGGAAAGCTGTTCAGACAAACGGGGCCACTTCTGCCTAACGTTCGACATGAGCGGCGGGCCAAAGGGCGCGAAGCGGCCTTTGGGACGTCCGCTCGATGGAGGGGTTAGACCACACGCTACCTATGCCAACGCTTCGCGCAAGACTTCGGGGTGCTTGCTTGCGATGCGGATGAGTGCCTGCGCTGCGCCCGACGGTGACCTGCGCCCTTGTTCCCACTCCTGCAGCGTTCGCTTGGAGATGCTCAATGCGGAGGCGAACTCTGCTTGAGACATGCCAGTACCTTGGCGGGCGCGGACGATCTCGTTGACCTCGACTTTGGTAACCCGAGCGAACTTGCGAGCTTTCATCTCGCGGACGGACCGCAGCAGCTTGAGCCCGAGTTCTTCCGCGGGAGACGGCTTAACCGGCTTACGTGCGCTCATGCTCAAGCTCCTCACGAATTTGCTTCAGGATTTGGCCCGGAATGTTGTCTTTCGCGGACTTCGGATAGACAAGCAGCATGCACAGTTCGCCAGCACTGAGACGCAAGAAGTAAATGACGCGCACGCCGCCCTGCTTGCCCATGCCAGGGCGCGACCACCTGACTTTGCGGCAGCCGCCGCCTCCGGGAACGACGGCACCCGCTTCTGGTTGACCTGCTATCCACGAGAAGAACTCCAATCGCTCCTCGGTCGACCAGACCTTGGCCGCCTCCGCAACGAACGTGGGCGTCTCGTAGATGCTGAGCACGCCGAAGT
>JANYBE010000265.1 GCA_025360945.1 Rhizobacter sp.
GCCTAGAACGGTGGCCGTGACGGCCGTGCCGAGAGTTCGACTGAAAGACATTTAATTCTCCGTGTCAGGGGTTAAGACGCTGAATCAGCGCCGCGCTCAGCAAACAGTCGGTCACTTGCCGGCCGGGGGTCTTAGCGTGGATAAAAGGGTAATACAGCGCCCACATTTCGTGGAGAATTCCCGCAGCAAAAACTCGGTGGATCGCACCGATTGACGGCGGCCCGCAAGCATGCTCAAAAACGTTCAGTCGGTAGCCCACGCCGTACAACGTTGCAACCAACGCCTGCGGTGGGTCAAGTGCCGCGAGCTTGCACGTCGACTGTTGAACGGCAGCTGTCGGCCGTACAAATCATGCGAGCGAACTTCCGTTTTGGGTCGACAGCGTGAGTACACGGTCTTCGGATGCGGTCGTTACACCGGGATCTTCTCCCGGTCGATGTTGGTCACGTTCGAACGCCCGTTGTCGCTGCTCGACGAGGCGAGCGAACGTCAAGTTTCCAACTAGATCGGTCGCTCGCTGAGAAATCCACCGCCGGCTGCAATGGGTCGAGAGTTCCAGTTGACGCCGCCAGGCAGCAGTCTTTCGGTGGCCTCAATTTGCAGGCGAATCTGCAAGGTCTGCAGTAGCCCAAAAGCTGGCACGCGGCCCAAGAGCAGGCTGGCGCTTGGATGACAGCTCTCTGCCAGAGACTGTGAGTCCAGGTCGTAACGGTAACGGTGTTCGCAAAGGCTTCGACCAGAACTGGATAGCTGGGCGGCGCACCAACCAACGCACCGACCGACTGTCGACCGACTGACGCGGGCTCTGGTAGCCTGCACCCCATGATCACCGTCAACAAACTCCTCCCCCAGGGCCAGGGCCTGAGTGCCGTCCTGCTCAAGCGCGCCGCGGCCGTCGTGCTCGACTGGGACACGCGTCAGAAGAGCCGCTTCGACACCGACGATTCGCAAGGCCGCCAGCTCGGCGTGTTCTTGCCGCGCGGCACCGCCGTGCGCGGCGGCGATGTGCTGGTGGCGCAGGATGGTTCGCTGATCAAAGTCATCGCGCAACCGCAGGCCGTGATGCGCATAACCCCGTGTGCCGAGCACGGCACGCCGTTCGACCTCGTGCGCGCCGCGTACCACCTTGGCAACCGGCATGTGCAGATCGAACTGACAGCAGAACATCTCCAGATCGAACCCGATCATGTATTGGCCGAGATGCTCACGAAGATGCACCTCGACGTGGCAGAGTTGCTCGCGCCCTTCGAGCCCGAAGGTGGCGCATATGCGAGTCACGCGGGTCACGACCACGGACATGGCCACGACGATCAGGCGAAGCTCGAACACGCGCACGGCCATGCGGGCCATGTCCACGGCCCGGACTGCAATCACGATCACTGATGCGCCGACGCCCTGAGCCCGTCGGCGCGAGCGCGCTGCTGCAACTGATGTGGCTGGCGTCGCCGGCGTTGCCGGTCGGCGGCTTCAGCTACTCCGAAGGGTTGGAGGCCGCGGTCGAGGCCGGCTGCGTGGCCAGCGAGGCCGATGCGACCAGCTGGTTGCGCGATCAGCTGCACCTGAGCCTGGCGCGCAGTGATCTCGCCGTCTGCGCCAAGGCCTTCAAGGCCTGGCAGCGTGAGGACACCGCCCACATCACCGAACTTAACGACTGGATCACGCGCACGCGAGAGACCGCCGAGTTGCGCCAGCAGACGCAGCAGATGGGCCGTTCGCTGGTCGAATGGCTGCGCAACCGCGCGGGCACCGATGCGCGCGTGGCCACGCTGAAAGCCTTGAGCCCCGCACCAACCTGGCCGGTGGCGTTCGCGCTCGCCTCGGCGCAGACCGGTGCGCCGCTTCGCGAGGCCCTGCTGAGCTTCGGCTTCGGCTGGGCCGAGAACATGGTGCAGGCTGCGTTGAAGGCCGTGCCGCTGGGCCAGAGCGCCGGCCAGCGTGTGCTCGCGGCGTTGGTGGAGGAGCTACCCAACGCCGTCGACCGCGCGGCGGGTCTGATGGACAGCGAACGTCAAGCGTTCACGCCGATGCTTGCGATCCTGTCGGCACAACATGAAGCGCAGTACTCGCGGCTGTTTCGCTCCTGATCTTCACGAAGGGCTCAGCCCAGACGCCGGCTCGCGCCCAGCCGGTGCTCGACGCGACGCAATGCCCACGCGGTCGAACCGGTGAGCACCAGGTAGAGCGCCGCCACCGCCAGATAGACCTCGAGCGAGCGGTACGACACGGCGATGATCTTCTGCCCTTCGTGCATCAGGTCGTGGATCGTCAACAACGAGACCAGCGCCGAATTCTTGATCAGCGCGATGAACTCGTTGCCCAGCGGCGGAATCATGCGCATCAGCGCCTGCGGCAGCACGACGTGGCGCATGACCTGGCGCTCGGTCATGCCGAGCGACTGCGCGGCGAGCACCTGGCCGCGGTCGATCGACTGGATCGCGCCGCGCACGATCTCCGACACGTAGGCGCCCGAGTAAAGCCCGAGCCCAAGCACACCGCACACGAACGCGGGCAGCACGATGCCGAATTGTGGCAGCCCGAAGAACAGGATAAACAACTGCA